>NZ_JAFEVP010000010.1:0-41874 GCF_017947325.1 Pseudomonas sp. MWU349
AGCCAGGAAGGCGAGTTGGCGAACGTCCATGTCAAAAGCCTCAATGAATCAGTGCAATCAGAAAAAGAGATCCAAACGGAAGTAGATAGGTGCTTCCCGCTCCCTCAGGGCATCTGGCCGCTCGAGGAAGTGGGCGAAGGTCACGCCGGCGGCAAGGTACTTGCCTAGCGAGCGAGCCGAGCGCAGGTCGTTGCGCCAGCAGTAACCGCAGTCGCCGTTAAGGCTCTGGTCTTTGTAGCCATGGATGGAGGACTGGGCGCCGAGATTGAAGGTGGTACCGGGCATGGGCGCGACAGCGGCGCTATGCAGCGCGCTGAACAGCAGCAGGCAGGACAAGGCACAGCACAACCTCATCCCAAGAGTGGAGAGAGACATATTCGATCCTTCGAAACCGTGACGACAAGAGCTAAGAAGGACGTGATGCTAATAAGCCATCACTGCATCGTCAAATGACTGCCGCAGAATCGCTTATAACAACTAATTCGAACTTTTAAATAATATTACAGGGTAAAAACATGCAGTTTCATCACTGAACTGCCCATTATAAATTTTGAAAAAATTTAAAGGAAAATCACCTGAAATCCTTTTAAATCAAGGCGATATAAATTCAATTAAAGGTGAGAAACAACAGGATATTGCACACTTCGAAGAGTCAACACCCATAGGCAAGAGCCTTGCCGCGCACTCTCTCTACAATAAGGAACAACTCACCCGCAATCACATCCGCAGCGGACAACACACGTAAAAAACCCAAGTAAATCAATGAGATATTGATTTAAATACTGAAAATCAAATCAGACAATTCCCTCTGCAAATTCAGAAGAGCCGTAATCCTCCCCGGGCAGTCAATCCTCCCCTGTTTTCTTGCCCTCATCCCCTTCCGAACGCAGATGTATCACCCGTGGTGGCGGTTCCACCTTCAACGGCGGGTGCTGCTGGTCTTCGGGAAGGATGCGATAGAACTGCGTGGTGACGTGGCTGATGCCGCCTTCCTCGTCGTTGTGCACGATCATGGTGCCGGGCTGGCGCATCTGGGCGAAGGTCGCGTCGTTGAGCTTGAAGGTTTCGCTCAGGCGCTTGTCGTCCACCACGGGTGCTGGCAGCCGGGGCGGGTAGCTCTTGTTGCGACGCTGGCGGTAGCGGGCCCAGGAAATCAGCAGCACCGCATTGAGTACCGCCACCCAGGCATAGAACTGCAGGGTGGTCAGGGCGTCGAGCATGCCCGCCTCTATCCGCGGCCCTTCATGGCTGTCCAGCAGCGGAATGAGCCCACGAACCAGCAAGTACAGCAGGCCTACCCAGGCCAGTACGGTGAGGACAACGTCGACGATCACCATGAACGGACGCTGGCGGGTTCGGATGATTTTCATCAGCGCACCTCCTCTTCGTCATCGATGGGTTTGATGCCGCGGTCCGGGCTGACCCAGCGCGCGCGTTTCTGGTGTTCGCCAAACAGCACCCGGGGAAAGCTCACCAGGGTGGTGAACAGGCTGATGAACCAGAACACCAGCGGGTACCAGACCACCCAGAACATGGTTTTCCACAGGTCTTTTTCATAACGGCGGTCGATCAGGATACTCACCGCGAACTGGGTCAGGCAGACCATCGCCAGTACCAACCCGGTAAAGGCCGGTGGGACGATGGTGTGCACCGTGATGGCCTCGGGCATGACGATGAACTTGCCCAAAGCCCAGAAGATCACCGACAACAGGAAGGTGAAGGCCCAGCCGGTGGACAGGCAGTAGTCGAACAGCAGGGTCCAGAGGTAGCGGTGGCGCCACTCCCAGATCCCGCGGATGTTCTTGAACAGCACCTCGGCGCCGCCCTGGGCCCAGCGCAGGCGTTGCTTCCACAGGCCGCGCAGGGTCTCCGGCATGAGGATCCAGCACAGCGCCCGCGGCTCGAAGAACACGTACCAGTGGTCCAATTGCAGCTTCCAGCTGATATCGATGTCTTCGGTGATCATGTCCGGGCTCCAGTAGCCCACCCGGTGCAGGGCGGTGCGGCGGAAGGCGACGATCACCCCGGAGACGGTGAAGACTTTGCCGAACACCCGCTGGGTGCGCTTGATCAGGCCGATGATCGAGGAGAACTCGCCCACCTGGACCCGGCCCACCAGGGTCGAACGGGTGCGGATCCGCGGGTTGCCGGTCACCGCGCCCAGGCGCGGGTTGTCCAGCATCGGCGCCACCAGGTAGGCCGCCGTGTTGGGCGCCAGCAGCGCATCGCCGTCGATGCACACCAGGTATTCGCTGCGTGCCGCCACCGCGCCCATGCGCAGGGCCACGGCCTTGCCCTGGTTCTGCGCCAGGTGCAACACCCGCAGGCGCGGGTCCTGGGCGGCAAGGCGGTCCAGCACCTCGGCGGTGTTGTCCTTGGAGCCATCGTTGATGGCGATCACTTCGATGTTCGGGTACTGCTGGGCCAGGGCCGCATGGATGGTGTCGGCGACGTTGTCGCCTTCGTTGTAGCAAGGAATGAGGATGCTGATCAGCGGCTCGCCGGCCAGGGGCGGCGGCAGGGTGTCGTCGCTCCACGGCCAGTGGCGCTCCCAGTGCATCCAGTAATACAGGCCGCCGGCGATCCACAGCGCCGACATGAACAAGGGGTAGTAGAAGACGAAGTCCATGAGGAATTCGCCGGTCAGCACGAAGATCAGCCCCAGGGGCACGCCGAGAACGAGCGCCAGGACCACCAGCGCAAAGATACGATCCACCATGATTCAAGGGCTCCATTTGTTGGAGAGCGCGGGCCGCAGAGTCTTCAGGTCCGGTGAGTTCTCGAGGAAGTTGTCCGGGTAGTAGCCGAAATTGGTCGCGCCCTGGCGCTTGAGGCGGCCCATCCAGTCCGCCAGTTGCTGGGCGGAGAGGTCGCTGGCGGGCTGGCGGGCCCAGTCCCGGGCCTGCAGCTCGAACACCGTGCGCTGCAAGGCACCGGGGCGGGCGCGCACCTGGTCCACCAGGGCTTCGAGCCAGGGCCCGGAATGCCGCTGGCTCTGGCCTTCCATCAGCGGCATGGCCATGGGCGCGGTCCAGTCGTAGCTGACCAGGAAATCATCGAGGTTCTGGGCGAACCAGGTTTCACTCTGCGGGTTGATGATCGGCTCGGCGAACAGGTTGCGCGCGGTCTGCACCTGCGGCCCGCGAATCGCCCGGACCTTGGCGGCCAGTTCATGGGTGAAGTCGATCAGGTAGCGGCTCTTGAAGCGGGTCCAGCGCTGCAGGGTGGCCGGATCGTCGCGCAGGGCGGCCATGGAACCCGGCAGGCCCTGGGCCGCATAGGCGCGCAAGGCTCCGGGGCTGGCGTCTTCGAAATCCGAGAGCACGGCGTCGTCGTGGAACAGGATGCCGTCCACCGACGTCATGCGCGCCACGTCCTCGTAGAGGTCGCCGATCTGCTGGCGCACATTGGGGTCGAAGGGCGACAGCCGCTGGTACTGCTTAGGATCGATCGCACTCTGGCCGGTGGCCGGATCCCAGCGCGTGACCCGGGGTAGCCGGGCGTCCAGGGCGAAGCTGAGCACCGGCATCCAGGCATAGACCTTGACGTGGGCCCGGGTGCGCAATTGCCAGGCGACCCGGTCGAACAGGTCGGCGCGCATCGGCAGGTGCCGGTTGGGGAAATACAGCGACTGCACCAGGCCGTCGCCCTTGGGGTCGGCGAAGGCCTGGAGGAATACGGTGTTGGCCCCCAGGTCGGCCATGCGCTGCACCAGCTTGCCGAGGTTGACCTCCTGCTGCTTGGGGTCCGGGTCGTAGACGTTGTCCAGGTCCACGTGCACCACGCGCATGGGCGCGGCGGTCTCGGCGCCGACAATGCTGTTGGAGAAGTGCATGCCGTCCGGGTCCGAGACCACCAGGAAACGCGGGCTGCTCATCAGGTTGTCGAGTGTGTCCAGGCCGTCGTCCAGGGTCAGGGCCAGCTTGAAGCCCTGGCTGTCCACCACTTGCAGGGTGGAGCCGTCGGCCGTGCCGTAAGGCCAGACCCAGATCCGTGGGCGATAGCCGGCCACGGCCAGGATCTTGTTCGAGATGGCGGTCACGTCCTGGCGCATCCGCGCCTGGAAATCCGCCTCGCTTTCATAGCGCCCGGAGGCGGCGTCAAAACGGCGGGTCGCCGCCGCCGGCTGCAGGTTGCCCTGAGGGTTGGCAAGAATGCCCAGGTGGCTGTGGTCGGTATGGGCGGCGATTTCCACCAGCCCGGAGCGGGAGATTTCCCGGACCTGCGCCCAGGTCAGGAACTGTGAGCGGGGCCGCAGCTCGCCGGCGAAATTCACCGGCTGGTCCGCCGGGGTGTCGATCCAGGTGCCCACCGGCGCCAGCACCGCAGGCCAGTGATAGCTGCGCAGCACCGGCAGTACCCGGGTGTAGAAGCTCGAATAGCCGTCGTCGAAGGTCAGCAGGATGGCCTTGGCCGGCAGTTCGGGGCCGCCGTTGCGCGCCGCCAGGATCTGGTCCACGGTCACGGGCCGGTAGCCGTTTTCCCGCAACCAGGCCAGTTGCTCGATCATCCGCTCGGTGCGCACCGCCACCACCCGTTGATCCGGGTCGCGATCCTCGATGTCGTGGTAGGCAATGCCCAGCACGTGGTTCTTCGGCCAGGGTGCCTCGGTGTTGGGCAACGGCCGTTGCGCCGGGGCGAGAAAGTCGGCAGCGGGCTGGGAGCAGGCGCTGAGAACCAGGGCTCCCAGCAGGAGGATGCAACGGTTGATCAGGCGCATCGTCACACTCTTCTCTAGAAGCGATAGGTAAGGTCGACAGCCAGGCGCAGGTCGGTTTCCCGATCGCCGTCGTAAGGCCGGTTGATCACGCTCAGGACTCCGCCGATGTCGAACACGTCGTTCCAGCTGTAGCGCTGGCCGTAGCTGAGCAGCCCCACCGCTCCGGTGGAGTAGCCGCGTTCGCTGTAGGTCCCGGCGCCGGCCTGGAACTGCTGGCTCCAGGAGGTCTGATAGCGGTGATAGAGCACGTGGTTGACGGTGACGGTGGGCAGGACGCTGAGGTCCGCCTCGGGGTTGTAGTAGGGGGTGTCTTCCAGGGTGTTGTGGCTGGCGCCCACTTCCAGGCCGAGGTCGACCTGCACTTTCGGCGAGCGGTAGACCCCTTCGCGGCCTGTGAGCAGGGCCTCGAACCTATTGTTGCCGTCGCTGAAGTGCGACGGGCTGAGGGACAGTTTCCACTCCCGGCTTTCATTGGCCCGCCAACGCAGGAAAGCGCTGCCGCCGTTGGCGCTGATATCGCTGTTGAGGGCCCGCAGCGGGGTATTGGCAGAGAGGTAGTCGAGGCTGCCGCCGTATTGCCAGTGATCGTCGATGTCCCGCGCCAGCGACACCCGGGCACCGGTCTTGTCGCCGTAGCCATAGGAATGGTTGGAGACTTCCGCTTCCAGGGTCATGTCGCGGGTGCGCCGCTCCACGCCCAGGACCTGCCAGCGGTGATTACCGATCCCTTCCGGGAAGTCCCCCATGGCATAGCCAATGCCGCCGAACAGGCGCCAGTCCTCGGCAATCGGCGGCGTGTAAAGCCGGCTTTCGATACCGAAATCACGGCTGCCGGATACCGCGCCGGCGCCATTGCTGCCGCCGCCGTAACTCTTGCCGCCATAGGTCATGACCCGCAGTTCGGCCATGTCGTGCACTTCGCGCTCGCGGGCCAGGCGCTGCACCTGGCGGCTTTCCGGAAAGCGCTCCACCACGTCGTCGGTCAGCGCATCCAGTTGCCGCCATTCCTGCAGGTCCTGGGCCGTATGGCCCTGGGACACTTCCAGGCTGACATCACGCGGGGCCACGCTCTCGGTTTCCTTGAGCAGGCTTTCCGAAAGCCGTGGCCAGTCGCGCACCCGGTAAAGGTCAGCCTGGGCCAGGCGCACGTTGATGTTGCCCGGAGCCTGCCCCGCCAGGGTCTCCAGGCGCTGCTCGGTGCCCGGCAGATCAGCCCCGGCCGTGCCGTCGGCACCGGCCTGGGCCGCCAGCAGTTGGGCATCGACCCAGTCGTCATTGGGGTCGCCCACGGTTTGCCCGGTGAGCTGAATTCGCTGCGGCACACTGTCGGCCAGGTCATTGGCGAGTTTCAGCGCCTCTTCCGGGCGTTCACTTTCCAGCAGCGCGTAATACAGCGCGGTGGTGTCTTCCAGGCGGTGGTCGGCATCACCGTCCGGCGCAGAAAACACACGCCGATACAGGTCCGCGGCGATTTCCGGCTGGCGCTGGTCGAGGTAGGACGCCGCCACCCAGCGCAAGGCATACGGGGGAATGGCCACGCCGGCAGCGGTGAGCTGCTCGTATTCGCTGATCACCTCGGCGGTGCGCGCCCGGGACTTGAGGGCGCCCAGGCGGTCGATGCGCCAGCGGGTCAGGTCGTCCTGGGCTTGAGGGTCCTTGCCCCAGGCGGCGAACAGGGTGTCGTAGTCGGCCAGGGCACGGTCGGCCACCACAAAGCGCTCTTTCTCACTGCGGCTGGCCAGCTCCGAGAGGCGCACCCGTTCGGCGGCAAGATCCGCCTGGATGCGCCGCTGGATCACCGGATCGATCAGCCCGGGGTGCTGCCGGGCCAGGCGCAGGGCCGGTTCCGGCAGGCGTGCCCGCTGCAGGGCGTAGATGTATTCGCGAATGACTTCGGGCTTGTCGCCGGCGCGGATAAACGCCTGGTCGTATGCGGCCAGGGCGTCGTAAGGCTGGTTGGCGCGGGTCAGCGCATAGCCCAAGGCCAGGCGCCGGTTCGGGTCATCGGGCTTGGCCGCCACCAGGGCCTTGTCCCGGGCCACGGCTTCGGCCGGTTGGCCGGCATCGGCCTGGGTCAGGGCCAGCCCCAGCTGCAGGTCGGCGTTCCGCGGGTCGCGCTGCAGCGCCAGGCGATAGACCTGGGTGGCGTTGTCCCACTGCTTGAGGTTGCGGTAGGCCCGGGCCGTGGCGGCCAGCGCCTGCGCCGGCAGCACCCGGTTGCGGCCCTGGGTCTCGTAGACCTTCACCACCTCGGCATCGAGGCCCGCCCAGCTGGCGATCTGCAGGTGGTCGCTGACCAGCCCGTTGTTCAACCGGTCCGCCGGCACTTGGCGCAAATGGTTCAGTGCAGGGGCGTAGCTGCCGGCCCGGGCCTGGATGATCAACTGGTCATAGGCCGCATCGGCGAACGCCAGGCCCGGCCATAACAGTTGGCTGCACAATGCCAGGCGACACAGCGGACGAAGGCCGTAGCGGCGAGCGGGATGAACAGTGCGTTGCATTTCGTCAGCATCCTTACGTGGCTAGTCGGAGTTATGCGCCCCGCCCTTACGCCCCAGCCCGGACGATCAGAAGATCGACAGAGTCTCTGGGAGAATTCTTCCACGAAGGTTAGTTCAGAATGTGCAGCGCCATATTTATTCAGAATCAGATTCTGCGGGGCCTGCAGCCGCCCTCACCGCCTTGCTCCAGACAGCACAACGCCCGACCTGTGGGCTGCACAGGCCGGGCGTCAGGGGTTGCACAAGAAAGGCCGCGCAAAGCGGCCCGTGCACCTTTACTGCTGGGCGCCTACGCCCCCCAGCTTGCTCATGACCAAACCGATGAACTGCTCAACGGTCATTTTCTGGCCGTTGAAGTTCACTTCGTTATTGGCATAGTGCAGGGCCGACACCACATCATTGCCTTCCAGCTTGGCCAGTTGGGTGGACAGGGCCATGGCACTGAGCATTTCTGCAGTGGCCGCGCTTTGCTCGGCGATCAGCTTGGCATCGGTCTGGCCTTCGGCCTGGGCCTGCAGGGCGGCGAAGTCCGCCACCATCGGCTTGGACAGCGACAGCTTGGCATCCAACTGGCTGACCAGTTGCTTGCCCAGCTCAACTGGCGGCAGCTCCAGGCTCTGCGGCTTGGCCAGATCCAGGCTCAGGCTGAAACGGCTTTCACCACCGGCGGTCTTGAATGCCAGGCTTTCCAGGGCGATCTGCGGCTTGGCTTCCAGGACCTTGTTCACGGCAGCCTGTACCTTGACCTGCTCGGCGTCGGACATTTGCAGTTCCGGAGCCGGTTCACCCTCGGCAGAGGCCTCGGTGGCGGCCTTCTGATACGGCTGCAGCACGTTCTGGTAGACCTGGACCAGATCGAGCATGCCCTGGCTGTCGAGGCTCTTCATGCTCCAGAGCATCTCGGCCGAACCCACGGTCTTGCCGTCGAAGGCGATTTCGCCCACTCGGTAATCCGCACGGCCCGCCACTGTGCTGCCGGTTTCTTCGCTGAAGGTCTTCTGCTCGAAGTGCTTCAGGGTCAGCACCGACTGCTTGTCGCCGAAGGTGGCCTTCAGGCCGCTGAGCTCCAGGGTGTTCTGGCCCAGGAAGTAGTCGAAGCTGCTTTTCTGCAGGTTGCTGGCCAGGGTCAGGCCATTGATTTCCAGTTTGAGCGGGGCCTTGTCCGGCGAGCTGAGGAACAGGCTCAGGCTGTCCATATAGCCATCGACCTTGGCCTTGCGGCGATTGTCGCCGACGCTGAAAGTGGCATTCAGGCCGGAGAACTTGAGGTTGTTCAGCTCATCCAGGGCCAGTTCCATCGGAGCGAAATCCAGGGTGCCCTCCGCGGACAGGTCATAGCCGACATTGACCACGCCCTTGAACGGTGCAGCACCCTTGGTGGCGGCAAACCACTTGTCGGTCTGCGCATTGTTCTCCAACTCGTAATGACTGGACGCCATGACTGGCAGCCACTTGAGGCGGATCAAGCGCGAGAAAGGCAGCGGGCCGTGTTCGATATGGTCGGCGATCATCAGTTCCAGCCCACCGTTGAACACCTCGCCCTGGGTCTTGAGGCGGTAGCGGGCATTGCTGCTGAACACGCCACGCTCCAGGGACACCAGCTCCAGGGTGGCCGTGGCGTCGTAGCCGATCAGCGCCGTTTGCAGCTCCTTGTTGCTTTCAATCACCTGCTGCTGCAGGACCCCTTCCAGCTTGGTGCCGGTGTACCAGGCGCCGCCGGCACTGATGGCACCTACTGCGACGACGATTCCTAACAGTACGCCTGCTGATTTATTCATGTATGACCCGATCAATATCCGTTGTTTGAAGGTGTGGTCGTCTTCCCTGAACCCATGACGGGTCGCGGCTCGACTGCGCGTAAAACCGGCGCAGATTACCACTGGCGACCAGCGCGAGCCCAACCTTTGAATGTGAAAAACCGTGGAGTGCGGGGAGATGGCCCCGGCAGCGGCTGCCGCGAACCGGCAGCCGCCGCCGTTGCAGGGCCAGGGGAAGGGGCTTTTAGGAGTATTCGATTTCCAAGGCATCGAGTTGATGATCGAAGCTCTTGAGGCGGGCGCTCCAGGTGTAGACCAGCACCTCGAAGTCGCGGTCGATCACCGCGCTGTTGCCCCGGGATTCGCCCCGTGGGTCGCAGAAGTCCAGTTGGTAGCGCTCTCGGGCCATGGCGGTGGCGACGTCCGACAGCTCCCGGGCATTGCTCAACCAGTGGTGGCCGTCGTCGGCTTGCTTGTCCAGCAGCATGCACTGCTTCTTCAGGGCCTCCAGGCTCTTTTCCAGCGGGGTGCCGGTCAGTTCGCCCATGACTTCGGCGAAGGTCCGCCCCGGTTGCCAGTAACTGCCCCAGAAGTAACGGTCGAATACAGTCTCGACCCGGCGCAGGGCCACCTTGGTGTCCCAGATGACCACCAGGGTCTTGCTCTGCTCAAGCTGTCTTTTCTTGATTTTCTGGCCCTGGAAGGAAGCCCAGGCCACCACGCCGATGGCCATCACCGCGATCAGCGCGCTGGCGCTGTCGAGGAACACCAGGGCCTTGTCGATCTGGTGGGCCAGCATGATGCCGTAGAAGTAAGTGGCAGACAGCAGCACCAGGGCGCAGAGCGCGCACCAGAAGCCCGGAGCATAAGGGTTTTTCATTATTGGAATCCCCATGACCATCACATGCTTTGACCGGTTGGAAAACACGTTGCACAAGGCACTTTTCCAACTGATCAAAGCATAGCAACGGCCTCAGGGTTTCGCGTGTTCCGGGCCTTGCGTTCGTCCGCTTTCCCAACCGCCGCCCAGGGCCAGGAACAGATCGATCTGGCTCATGGCTACCTGGGTGTTGGCCGCCGCCAGTTGCGCGCGCATATCGGTATAGGTGCGAGTGGCCTGCAGGTCGGCGAGGAAGGACGCGCGCCCGGCCTGGAAGAAGCGGTGGGTCTGGTCCGCCGCCAGCTGCGCCGACTGCTCGGCATCCGCCAGGGCATCGCGGCGCTGCAGTTGCGCGCTGTACTGGGCCAGGCCGGTCTGGGTTTCGCGGATGGCGTTGAGCACCACCCCATCGAAATGCGCCAGGGCACCCTGGCTGGCGGCCTCGGCTTCATGAATGCGCTCGCGGGCGCCATTGGCCGGCACCGTCCAGCTGATCAGCGGGCCGAAGCCCCAGCGATTGGTGGAAGGCTTGCCGAGGTTGTCGAGGATGCCCACGGTGCCGACCGTCGCACCGATGCTGATATCCGGATACAGGGCCCCGGTGGCCACGCCGATGCGCGCGGTGGCGGCGGCCAGCTGGCGCTCGGCCTGCCGTACATCGGGGCGGCGCTTGAGCAGCGCCGCGCCATCGCCCACCGGCAACAGCTGGGTGATATGCGGCAACTGGGCACAACTGTCGGTGCCAGCGGGCAATTGATCCAGCGGCTTGGCCAGCAGCATCGACAAGCGGAACAGGCCCGATTGGCGCGCCGCCTCATAGCGCGGCAGTTCGGCGCGCAGGGATTTGAATTGGGTCTGGGAACGGGTGACCTGGGTCTCGTCGCCGCGCCCGGCATCGCGCAGGCGCTGGGTCAGCTCGGTGCTCTGGGCTTGCAGGCTCAGGGAGTGCTCGGCGATTTCCCGTTCTTCGTTGGCCGCGCAAACCTGGGTGTAGGCCCGCACCACGTCCGCCACCAGGGTGATGCGCGCGGTATCCGCCGCAGCCTGGGTCGCGTCGGCGTTGGCCTGAGCCGCCTCGATGCCGCGCTGCAAGGTGCCGAACAGGTCGAACTGGTAGGAGGTGCTGATGGACAGGTTGCCGACGTTGGCCACTGGCACCTTTTCCGGCAGCAGGAAGGCTTCGCCGGATTCCTGCAAACGCTCGACCCCGGCCTTGACCCCACCGCTCCAGCCACCGGCGGCCTGGGCTTCATCCACCTGGGCACGGGCCCGAGCCAGGTTGGCCGCCGCCACCCGCAGGTCGGTGTTGGAAGCCAGGGCCTGCTGCACCAGCTGGTCCAGGCGCGGGTCCTGGTACAGCCGCCACCAGTCGGCAGGCACCGGCGCCGACACCACGTTGGCGCCCTTGGCGCTCAACTGGCCCTGCAAATCCTTGCGCTGCACCGCAGCATCCCCGGGCACCTGGTAATCCGGCCCGACCATCTGGCAGGCCGAGAGCAGCAGGCCGAGCCCGGCCAGGGCCAAACGCGCGCCGTTGTTCATTGGCCGGGCTCCTGCTTGGCCTGGTCGTCGAGGATCGACACCGTGGCGGTACGCCCGGCGATCATGCGAAAGTCCGCCGGCACATCGTCGAAGGCGATGCGCACCGGAATCCGTTGTGCCAGGCGCACCCAGCTAAAGGCCGGGTTGACGTTGGGCAACAGGTTGGAGCCGCTGCTGCGGTCACGGTCCTCGATCCCGGCGACGATGCTTTCCACATGCCCGCGCAGCCGCGCACGGTCGCCGATCACTCGGATATCCACGGCCTGGCCGACATGGATGCCATCGAGCTTGGTCTCTTCGAAATAGCCGTCGATGTGGAAGGAGTTGCTGTCCACCACCGACAGCACCGGGCGCCCGGCGGTGACGAACTCCTGGGTGCGCGGCGCACGGTCGTTGACGTAGCCGTCCACCGGGCTGCGTACCACCGAGCGGTCGAGGTTGAGCTGGGCGCTGTCCACCGCCACCTGGGCCTCGGCCAGGGCCGATTGGGCGCGGGCCTCGCGGGACTGGCTTTCTTCCAGTTGCTCGCGCGGCACCAGGTTGCCCAGGCCACGGTTGCGCTTGGCCTCGCGCTGGGCCTGGGCCAGGGTTTCCTCACGGTCGGCCAGGGCCGCCTTGGCCTGGCGCAGGGCCAGCTTGAAGCGGTCCTGGTCGATGCTGAACAGCACCTGGCCGCGTTGCACCAGTTGGTTGTCACGCACCTGCACTTGCTGGATCAGCCCGGATACGTCCGGGGCGATCTGCACGATATCGGCGCGGATATGCCCGTCCCGGGTCCAGGGCGCGAACATGTAGTACATCACCATGCGCCAGACCACCACGACCGCGAAGGTCACCACCAGTAACGTCAGGACCACACGGCCAATGGTCAATAAAGGTTTTTTCATGTCATCAGGTATCGACTGAGAGAGTCCACGGCGCCCAGTAGCAGAGCGTAGAGACCCACGTTGAACAGCGCCCGGTGCCAGACCAGACGATAAAAGTGCAAGCGCGTCAGCACCCCGTGCACCAGCAGGTACAAGCCATAAGTGATGCCCATCAGCACCAGCAGCGTAGGCAGGAACACCCCGCTGATATCCAGATCACCAATCATAGGGGCGCTCCATCGATGCCATGGGGAAGGGGTTCTTCAAGCTCGCCGGTGGCGACGAATTCCACCCCCGGCAACAGCGCCAGGCGCAGGCCGCTGAGGGCATGCAGCAGGTGCAGGCGGGTTTCGTGGTCGCCTTGCAGGCCCTGGCTGCCGAGGGCGCGGCGGGTGCGGTCGAGGGTCATCAGCAGCCCACTGGGGGCCGGCAGGCGTTCGCCGGCCTTGAGGCAGGCCTTGAAGTACTCGCCCACCTCGGCCACCACCTGGCGCAGCAGGCTCTGGGCCACGCCCTGCACCCGCGGTGCATAGGCCAGCAGGTCCAGCATATTGAGCGCCACGCGCAACTCCCGCAGGGCGATGCCGGTGTCCTGCCCGGTCATGGCCAGGCGCGGCAGGTGCTGCATCAGGCGGTCGAGCATCTGTGCACCCATGTGCCGGTGTTCGGCCAGGGTCGCCGGTTCGCTGAGGCTGACGATGTCGCGCCAGCTGAAACGGGTCAGGCGCTTGGCCGCCAGTTCGGAGCCGAACGGCCGGGCGATCAGGGTCCAGACAAAGGCGAACAGCAGGCCCATGGGGCCGGCCAGGTTGGAGTTGGCAAAACTCAGGAAGTCCGCGTCGTAGGCGCCCTGGATGCTGATGAAGGACGAGGTGTTGACGATGGTCAGCAGCATGCCGAGGTAGAACCGCGGCTGCACCGTCAGGGTGCCGACGCAAATGAACGGCACGGCAAAGGCCAGCACCAGCATCGGGAAGTCGTGCAGGTTGGGCAGGATCAGGAACAGGTAGAGGCTGGCGAACAGCACCGACATCGCGGTCCAGAAAAAGAACCGGTAGATCTGCGGCGCCGGGTCGTCCATGGAAGCAAAGAAACTGCAGGCCACCGCCGCCAGGATCACTGCGCTGCCGCCGTCGGTCCAGCCCAGGAGAATCCACAGCACCGAGGCGACGATGATCGCCAGGACCGTCGAGCCCGCCGAATACAGCATCAGCCCGCGATCGAGAAACGGCGTCAGCCGGCCCAGCCGCCAATGCCGGTAGACCGCGCGCCAGGGCGCCTGGCTTTCACTCTGGATGGCGTGCTGCAGGCTGCGGCAGTCCTGCCACAGGTCAATCCACTCGCCGAGGCGATACAGGGCGTTGGACAGCAGCAGCTGGCGCCGGTCATCCAGGGCTTCGGGGCTTGGCTGCAAGGCTTCGAGTTCATCGCGCAGGGCCTGCCAGCGTTCCACCGAAGCCTCCCGGGCGGTGCCTTGCAGCCATTCATCGGCCTTGGCCAGCAAGGGGGCAAACTGCGCCACCAGCTCCGGGGTACGCCGTTCCAGGGCATACAGGGCATCGTCCAGGGCATCCACCACCGGCAGCAGGTTGATCATCCGCCCGCGCAGCTCCTTGGTATTGCGCACGGTCTGCGGCCGGGCGCCCTCGTGGGGCAACTGGCCGATCATCAGTTCCAGGGTGTTGAAGGTGCCCACCATGGACGCGCGCAAGGCGCTGACTTCCTCGGGCTGGACGTTTCGAGCCAGGAAGCGCTGGCTGTAGAGCGCAGCATCGGCAAACCACTTGGCGGCGGAATCGACGAACACCGGGGCCAGCCGCCGGGGCCAGAACATGCTGCCGATCACCGCGGCGCAAATGATGCCGAGGAAGATTTCCTCGGTCCGCGCCTCGGCGACGTCCCAGACCCCCAGGGGGTTGTCCACCACCGGCAGGGCGATCAGCGGCAAGGTGTAGCCGGCCAGCATCAGGGCGTAGTTGTTGGCGGTGCGCAGGTGCATGGACAGGAACAGCAGGATCCCGGTCCACAGGGCGATGATCACCACCAGCAGGTAGGGGCTCTGCACGAACATCGGCACGAACAGCACCGCGGCCGCCGCCCCGAGAAAGGTGCCGATCGCCCGGTACAGGGCCTTGGAACTGGTGGGGCCGACGTAGGGGCTGGAGACGATGTACACCGTGGCCATCGCCCAATACGGACGGGGCATCTGCATCAGCATGGCGATGTACAGGGCGATCATCGACGCGGCGAAGGTACGTACGCCATAGAACCAGTCCCGCGCGGGAGGCATGCCGGTAAAGAAGCCTTTCAAGATGGCAGCACCGGTACATGACTGGCGGACTCGAACGCGCGGATCACCCGCAACGCCGCTTCCAGGTCGGCGCTGCCAATGCCTTCCAGCACTTCATGGCGCAGGCGCACCAACTCGCTTTCCACCGCCTGCACCAGCTCGCGACCGGTGTCGGTCAGGCTCAGGCATTTGGCCCGGCGGTCGTGGGGGTCTTCACTGCGGCACACGTAGCCGGCGCTGCACAGTTGATCCAGCAGGCGCACCAGGGACGGGCTTTCCATCCCTGCGGCCTGGGCCACCGTGACCTGGCGCACGCCCTCGCCCAGGCGCCCGATCATCAACAGCGGCACCGCGCAGGCTTCGGAAATGCCGAAGTTGACCAGAGTGGTCTGGCAGATCCGCCGCCAATGGCGGGACGCGACCACCATGCCACTGCTGATATTCATGTGGAGTGATTCAAGGGAGCTGGACACAAGATTGTTCGCACACTGTTAGTTTGCTAACTATCAATATGTCATTGACGGATAAATCCAGTCAAGTTTTGTAACAAATACCTCGGCCAAGCCTGGGATCCAGCGCCTGCAAAACAGAAGAAGTACTGAAAAGGTATATACTTTTTCAGTACTTTTTGAGGAGAACTCTCATGCCCAAACACGCCATCTTTACGATGAAACTGGAAACTGAACTGCGGGATCAGTTTATGGCGGAGGCACTGGCCGCACATCGCCCAGCCTCACAGATCGTGCGCGAGTTGATGCGCGAGTTCGTGCAAAAACAGCACGAATCCCGTGAGTACGAGGCCTTCCTGCAACAGAAAGTCCTGCTGGCTCGAGCCTCCGTAGACGCTCAACGCGGGCACAACCATGAAGAGGTAGAGGCAGAGTTCGCTGCCAGACGCGCTCGGGCATCGAGGCTGGAATGAAGGTTGTATGGGTTCCCGAAGCCGTACAGGACCGCATGGATATCTGGGATTACCTGCATGTGCTCAACCCGAGGGCTGCGGTCGACATGGACAGGCGCTTCAGCGAATGCGTCGACCATCTGGTCCTCAACCCGCAGATAGGCTCCACGGGACTGGTGGCAGGAACCCGCGAGCTGATTCCCCACCCGAGCTATCGCCTGGTCTATCAGATAAGCCAAGACCCCATCTGGATCCTGGCCCTGGTCCACACCGCTCGCCAATGGCCGCCACCGACCTAGCCCCCGCGCCCCTTCCTCAACAACACATCCAACTGATCCACCACCTCGGCCCAATCGGCATCGTCCAGCACTTCCGTGCGCAGAAAGTCGGCCTGGCTCTCGCTCCAGAAAAATGCGTCCGCCAGGTGCAGCTCCGGTTTGAGCGGCGAATGGGTGGCGATGAAACGCTCGATGCTCACCGGGTCATCGGCCAGCCCCAACTGTTTGAACAACGCCGGCAGGCTGTGGGTCGGTGCTTCCATGGTCGGGCTCCTGATCAGTGCGAGACTTCGCAAACCTCGGCGTGGGGCACCAGCTTCAGGTACTGGGCCACGCTCATGTGCACCAGGTTGTGGTGGTTGCCGGCTTCCAGGTAGATGTCTTTCTGCCGGGTCAGCAGTGGGTCGATCACCACGTCCAGCCCATAGGACTCACCCAGGGCCGGCACCGCGCCGCGCTCGCAATCGTTGAACAGGTGGGCCAGGGTGCTTTCCCGGGTGATCTGCCATTCACCGCTGCCGCGCACCTTGCTGAGGTCCAGGTGACGGCTGGCCGGCAACACCGCCATCAGGTAGTGGCCGTGGTGATCGTCAAGGACCACCGACTTGGCCACCCGCTCCGCCGGCACCCCCGCCACCCGCGCCGTTTCCAGGCTGCTGGCGGAATGGGGATGGCTCACCAGATCAAACTCGCAAGCGGCTTGTTCCAGGCTGCGCTGCACGGTTCTTGCCATACGCATGATGCACCTCGGTGCCCCGCAAGCGGGGACAGGACTGTGACTCCTGATGCAAGTCTAGGTCGCGCTGCAAGACACAAGACCTCGAACTTCCGAACGGCACCCTGTGCGTTCATTGCCCCGCACAGGAGGCGCCGGCTGCCGAGCCACAGAGGACAAACAAGCGGGCCCGAGTACCACCCGCGGCGAACTGACCGACTTTGTGCCACCCCTGGGGCAATGGCGCGAATTCCTCGGACTGATCGTCCGACCCCACCAGCCAATAACGCCCGCTGCCCACTGGCAAGGCGCTCAACTGATCCAGGTAAACCTGATCCGGGTGGTCGATCAGGGTGCCGAAGCCGTAGGCGTTCGGCCTGCTGGAGGCGCCGCCCGGCAGCGGCGGCGTATAGAGCATCGGCTGGGCATCGGTGCGGTTGTAGTAGAGGTAGCTCAGGTACCAGAGCATGTCGCTGATAACGATGCGGTCGCCCGCGACGTAGTGCCGGTTGACGTAGTCGACCATCACGCTGATCTGATCGTTGGCGTCGACATCGACGTTGTTTTTCAGCCCCACCGCTTCCAGCCCGACAAACCCCAGCAGCAACCCCAGCGCCACCAGCCGGGCCGATTTGAGCCAGCGATCAACGAGCACCGCGATGATCATCGGCAAACCCAGGGCATAGGCGGTCAGGTAGCGCTCGATAAACACCGGCGAGGCAAACGACACCGCAAACACCAGCAACAACGGCACCAGGGTGAAACTCGCCAGCAGCCCGCCAAACCGGGCAGGCGCACCGTCACGCCAGGCCAGCCCCCCGCAGACCGCCAGCAACAGCAGCGGCATGCCCACGAACAACACCCCGGGCAGGTTGTCGCCCTCGTCCTGGATCAACAACTGCCAGACCATCGCCAGCAGCGACGACCAGGTCACCGGAGGCTCCCAGCCGACATCGCCATTGGCCTTCAACTCGTCCATGTGCCGCAGCAGGTCGAGCAACTCCGGGACCCAGGGCAGGAACAGCAGCACGATCGCCGCATTCGCCAGCCACCAGGCCGGCCGGCTTATCAGACGCCCGCCGCCCTCGGCGCGCACGCCCGAAACGGCCAGGTACAGCCAGTGCGCCAGCACGCAAAACGCCGTGAAGTAATGGGTGTAGAAGGCCAGGGTCATCAGCAGCGCGTAGCTCACCAGATAGCCCCGACGCGAGGGCTGGCGCAGCCAGTACACCAAGGCCAGGGTCGCCCCCAGCAGCAACAGGCCGAGCAGCGCATACATGCGCACTTCCTGGCTGTAGCGCACGGCCGTGGGCAGCAGGGCCAGCAGCACACCGGCGAGAATCGCCGCGCGACGGGTCGCCAGCAGCGCCACCAGCCACATGCCGAGCCCTACGGTGACTATCCCTGGCAGCGCGCTGAAGGTGCGAATGGAAAAAATCCCGTCGCCGAACAGTTCAATCCAACCACGCAACAGCATGAAATACAGCGGCGGATGGACGTCGCGGGCCGCATGAAACCAGATTTCGCTCAGCGAATACTGGCTGAGCACCAGGCTGGAACCTTCGTCGCCCCAGATGGCCGCGGCGGTCAGGTCATAAAAGCGAACGGCCGCAGCCAACAGCAACACCGGCAGCAACCAATACTCCAGCGCCAAGCGCATCAGCCGCTGCACACCTTGCTCCTGAGGCACGACGGCCTGCTCTTGCAAACGCCCGATCAACTCCGGCGCTCTGCGAAAATCCATTCCTTGCTCCCCATAAACTCGCCTGATCTGGTCGCTCAAACCCCGATAGCATCGTCCTTTGCCTGGAAAACCGCAAAGCACAGACGCAAGGGTAAAAAGCCGCTCCTCGAATGCCATGTGCGACGCCTGCCGATTGCCCTCGGGTACCGCCGTCCGGGGTCAGGCCCGGCCATCACCGGCAATGGATGAACATAGACCGGAGAACAGCAAAGTCGCGTCACAGAACGGCGGATTTTCTAACCAGCGACGTAGGTGCCAGCCGGCGCCTTCTGTATGATTTTCGCCACACTCGGAACCTGCCCTCATGGCTTTTCTGAATTAAGGACAATTCATGCGCAAGCTTCTGCTCTCGGCATTGACCCTCACCGCCCTATGCACCGGCCAGGCCCAGGCCAGCTCGGACGACATCTGCTCACCGACCTGGAAGCTCTACGCCAACCAGTCGGACAATTGCAGCAACCTGCCCTTTCTCAGCCCGGGCAACGACAGCCGGGTCAACCTGCGGCTGCTGCTGGCCGACCAGGGCAGCCTGCCAATGACGCCCCGGCCCCTGATTCAGGGTGAAGTAGGCCTGGGCTATGGTCCCGTGCCCTTCATGCACTATCGCCTGCACCCGGCGCAGCCCGAGCTCGACCCCGACACTGGCAACCCACCCAAACCCGGCCCATCGCCCGCGACCGAGCAGCTCGACAGCCTGCTGCAGGCCGTGGGCCTGCGTCGCGCCAACCAGAAAACCGCCGGCGACGGCTTTCTCTCCGGAGAAGGCAGCCGCTGCCGCAGCAACTCGGACGCCAGTGCCCTGGCGTTTGTCGAGCAGCTCGACCAGGCGCCACTGAGCCCCGAAGAACGCCAGGCCCTGGCCGAGGCCCGGGTGCAATTGCTGGCCAGCTGCGACTGGAACGCCAGCGAAATGAGCAAGCTGCTGCCGGCCAACCTGAACTCGGCAGCGGCCAAGGCGTTCGCCGGCTACCTGCAGGCCGCCGCCGACTTCTACAGCGGCCGCTTCAACGAAGCCGGCAACGGTTTTGCCGCGCTCAAGGACAATCCCCAGCCCTGGCTGGCCGAAACCGCGGCCTACATGAGCCCGCGCACCCTGCTCAACCTGGCCCAGCAGAACGCCCTCGATAAATGGAGCATGGTCAATCTGGAGCATGTGGACAAAGCCGTCCTGCAACAGGCCGGCGCCGGTTTCGAGGCCTACCTGAAGACTTATCCACAGGGCCGTTACGCCGTATCCGCCAGAGGCTTGATCCGCCGTGTGCACTGGCTGGCGGGCGACACCCAGGCCCTGGCCGATGACTACGCCCAGCAACTGACCCAGGCACCCGGCACCCCGCGCAACATGCCTCTGGACGACTTGGTGGAAGAAGTCGACTACAAACTACTGAGCCTGCCCGAAGACCACTTCAAGGCTCCGCTGCTGCTGGCGGTCAAGGACCTGATGCGCATGCGCGACACCCCATCGGCGCCCCTGACCCGGGACGCCCTGCAACAGCAGAAGGCCCTGTTCGCCAGCCAGCCGGCGCTGTTCGACTATCTCCAGGCCGCTTTCAGCCTGTATGTCGAAAAACAACCGGCGGCGGCGCTCAAACAATTGCCCAGCCAAGTGCCGGCGCAACTGGACTACCTGAGCTTCAGCCAGCAGACCCTGCGTGGCCTGGCCCTGCAGGCCCAGCAGGACTGGAAAGGCGCCGAGGCGCTGTGGCTGCAATTGCTGCCCCTGGCCCAGCAACCGCTGCAACGCGAACAGCTGGAACTGGCCCTGGCCTACACCTACGAGCGCAGCGGGCAACTGGCCAAGGTGTTCGCCGACGACTCGCCGATCAAGACTGCCCAGGTGCGCGCCATTCTCCTGCGCCAGGTGGCCTCTCCCCAACTGCTGCGCCAGCAAGCGCAGAAGGCCGAGTCGCCAGCGGAACGCAACGCCGCGCGTTTTATCCTGCTGTACAAGGACCTGACCCGCGGCCAGTACGCGGCCTTCGGCAAAGACTTCGAGCAACTGCCGCCCACCCTGCCCGACGCTAGCCTTGCCGCCAGCCTGGGCTACATCTACCTCGATACCCCGCCGTTGCAGGACTTCCACTGGAATGGCCCACAGCCCGAAGAAGAAAAACCCGACTACCGCTGCCCAAGCCTGTTGGAGACGGCCGCCCTCCTGCAGCGTGACCCGAAAGCCCCGGCCGGGCTGCTCTGCCTCGGCGAGTTCATGCGTTTCAGCGGCTTCGACCGCATGCCCCTGGACACCCCGCCACCGGCCCAGAACCTGGGCGGCACCCAGGACACGTTCCCGGGCAAGCCGTTCTCGCGGCTCGACGGCTATCAGGTGGTGATCAACAACCCCAAGGCCAGCCGTGACGATCGCGCCTACGCGCTGTACCGAGCCATCAACTGCTACGCCTCCTCGGGCCATAACAACTGTGGCGGTGCCGGTGTCGAGCCCGCCGTGCGCAAGGCCTGGTTCCGCCAGTTGAAGACCAAGTTGGGGGATACCCAGTGGGCTCAGTCGCTGCGTTACTACTGGTAGGCAAGCGCCTGGGCTATGGCCTGCTGCTGTGGCTGTGCTGGGCAACGCCGGCCAGCGCGGCAGTGGACGCCGGCGATTACGACGCCTTCTGGCTGTGGAGCGGGGTCAAGACCCAGCCGGTGCTGGGCCAGGCCAGGACCCTGTACCTCCTCCAGGGCCAGATCAGCCGTTCGAGGCGCCACCCAGCCAGCGGCGTCCAGCTCATCGCCCAGGGCCTGCCGGTGTCGCGCCTACCCCAGGAACAGGTGTGGGTGGTGTACCGCGCCCACACCCTGGCCTGGCCCGCACCGCTGTATGACCAGTTGCTGGGCCAGGTCCAGCGTTGGCAGGCCACGGGCACCCAGGTAGTGGGCATCCAGATCGATTTCGACAGCAGCACCCACGACCTGGAGCGCTATGGCCACTTCCTGCGCGACCTGCGCCAGCGCCTGCCGGCGCACTACCGCCTGAGCATCACCGGGTTGATGGACTGGGGCAGCAACGCCGACCCGCAAGCCATCGGCCAGCTCAAGGGCGTGGTGGACGAAGTGGTGGTGCAGACCTACCAGGGCCGCCGCAGCATCCCCAACTACGCCAGCTACCTGCCGCGCCTGGACCGCATGGGCCTGCCCTACAAGGTCGGCCTGATCCAGGGCGGTGAATGGCAGGAACCCCAGGCCCTGCGCGACAGCCCCTGGTTCAAGGGCTACGTGGTGTTCTTGCAAAATCCTTGATAGCGAAGGCGGCCTGGCAGACGCCTTCGCTGGCAAGCCAGCTCCCACAAACAGCCGAAAGCGAACCAGGGACCTGCAAATCAGTCAGACGGCCCCTTACCAGTCATAAGTCAAACTCGACACCATGGTCCGTCCCTCACCGTAGTAGCAGTCCCAGATGCTGGTGCAGTTGGCGACGTAGGTCTTGTCGGTGAGGTTCTTCACGTTCAGCGCCAGCTTCACGCCCTTGAGCTGCAACGGCGACTTTTCAAGGTCGTAGGTCAGGCCGGCGTCGTACACGGTGTAGGAAGGGATCTGGAAGGCGCCGTCGTAGTCGGTGCCGTAGCTGCCCTTGACGTATCGGGTGCCCACGCCCGCTCCCAGGCCCGCCAGCGGGGTGTCGCCCAGGATGGTGTAGTTGAGCCACAACGCAGCAGTCAGGGGTGGCATGCCCGCCGGGTGGCGACCCTCGCGGCCATCGTTGTCCTTGGTGTACTTGATGTCGTTGCGCGATGCCGAGGCAATCACGTCCAGCGACTCGCTCAGGCTGGCCTTGGCTTCAAGCTCGATACCCCGGGAGCGCACCGCACCGCTCTGGATACTGAACCCGGGGTTGGCCAGGTCGGTGGTCAGAATGTTCTCCTGGTCCAGCTGATAGGCCGATACCTGGACGAAGCTCTCCTGGCCCGGAGGCTGGAATTTCACCCCCACTTCGTACTGCTTGCCGGTGGAAGGCTCGAACGCGCTGCGCTGGAAGCTGGTGCCGCTCAACGGCAGGAAGGATTCCGAGTAGCTGACAAAGGGCGCCAGCCCGTTGTCGAACAGATACACCAGCCCCCCGCGCCCGGTGAAGGACTGGTTCTTGACGTTGGTATGGGCCCCACCCAGCGGCGCCTTGTTGTCGGTTTCCGCCCAATCGTTGCGACCGCCCAGCACCAGCACCCACTTCTCGTACTTGATCTGGTCCTGCACGTAGAGGCCGGTCTGGATGATGGTGTTGTCCCACTGGTAAGCGTTGCCGAAATTCAGCGACTGGCCGTAAGTAGGGGTAAACATGTCGAGAATCGGCGGGTTGTAGTCGTACTTGCCGTGGTACTTCGAGTTGAAGTGGTAGTAATCCAGCCCCACCAGCACCGTGTGGTTGAACGGCCCGGTGTCGAACTCGGCCTGGGCGATGTTATCCACGCCGAAGACCTTGTTGTGCTGCTTCCAGTCGACCCCGTAGCGGGTCATGTAGCGCTGGTCGTCGAGCCCGGTCTTGGGGTTGGTGACGAACTTGTAGCCATGCAGCGGCGCACGGTAGCGGTCGTCGACGTCGGCGTAGCGGGCGTTTTGCTTCAGGGTCCAGACATCGTTCAGGCGATGGGAGAACTCGTAGCCCACGACGAACTGGTCACGGTCGTAGGCATTGACCCTGGGCTCGCCGAGAAACAGGTCGCGGTCGATCTTGCCGTTGGGGTTGGCGAACACCGTGCCCACGCTGGGCAGGCCCTGGGCCTCGGGCACGTCGTTGTCCTTCTGGAACTGGGCAAACACCGTCAGTTGGGTGTCGTCATCCGGGCGCCAGGTCAGGCTCGGGGCGATGAACTGACGCTGGCGCTGCACGTAATCGATGGCGTCCTGGCTGTCGCTGGCCAGGCCGGTCAGGCGATAGAGGAACTGCCCCTGCTCATCCAGCGGGCCGCCCAGGTCCAGGGCGATGCTCTTGTGGTCGTAGCTGCCGGCTTCCACTTTCAGCTGATGCACGGGGGTCTCGGTGGGCCGCTTGCTGACCATGTTGACGATCCCGCCCGGCTGGTTCTGCCCGTAGAGCACCGAGGCCGGGCCCTTGAGCACTTCGATGCGCTCCAGGGAATAGGGCTCGATCTGCAGGGCGCCCCCGGTACTGCCACCGCCATAGGGCAAGTGCAGGCCGTCGAGGTACAGCGGAGTCGGTGAAAAACCACGGGAGGTGGGCTCGTCGAAAATCTTCACCCGGTCGGAAAAGCCACCGCCGGTCATGCCCGGGGTATAGAGCAGCGCCTCGGTCACGCTCTGGGCACCACGGGCGCTGATTTCCTTGGCGCCGATCACGTTGATGGTCTGCGGAATCTCCACCAGCGCCGAATCGGTCTTGCTGCCGGTGGCGCTGCGCTTGGCCACGATCCCCGGCACCGCGCCCCAGGCATTTTCATCCACTTGGGTGGCGCCGATGCGGGTTGGCCCCAACTCCAGCGCAGCGCCCTGGGCCACCGGCTGCAGCCCCCAGCTGGCGCCACTCTGGGTGGCTTGCAGGCCGGTCCCCGCGAGGAGCTGGTGCAGCCCTTGCGCCACTTCATAGCGGCCTTGCAGGCCCTGGCTGTGCTTGCCGGCCGTCATGCTCGCATCCACCGACAGGAGAATCCCCGCCGCACTGGCAAAGCGGTTCAGCACCTGGTCGAGGTTGCCGGGGGCGATCTGGTAGTCGCGGGCCTGGCTCTGGCTGCCCGGCTCGGCCTGGACAATGCCTGGCAGCACGGGTGCCACCGCCAGCAGCGCAACAAAGGCTCGGCGGCGCGCGGTAGCGCCCAGGGTCAAAATGGATGCAGCAGTCTGGTAAGGCATTCCTGAACTCCCCATGAGAATGCGTCTTGATCGGCTTTCATGGGGTATCCCGAACGGCGCGCCGGAACCGACAACCGCCTGACAAAATATTTTTGCATTCAGCCTCGCGGCTTGAGGGTCACCCAGTAGCGGGTCACCGCATGGGCCCGTACCGGTAACGAGCGCTCCAGGGCTGCGAGCACCGCATCGCTGTCGGCCAGGGGAAAGACCCCGGTCAGCAGCAAGCCCGCCACCTGCTCATCGCAGCGCAGCACCCCTGGCCGATACCGTGACAGCTCAGCGACGAACTGCCCCAGGGGCTGGCGTTCGGCAATCAACCGGCCCTCGCTCCAACTGCTGGCATTGACCTGGGCCACTTGCCGGGCCGACACCCGGCCGGCGTCGAACCACAGGCGTTCGCCGGCATTGAGTTGCAGGGCCTGTGCATGGCGGGGGCTGATCCGCAGCGCCCCTTCGTAAAGATCGACCCGGGTGCCGCCGTCCAACTCGCGCACGGCGAAACGTGTGCCCAGGGCCTGGATATCACCGGCGGGGGTTTCCACGATCAGCGGCCGCGACGGGTCATGCCCGCTGGTCAAGAGGATCTCGCCCTGGATCAGGCGGATGCGCCGTTCGCTGGCGCTGAACAGCAGGTCGACGGCGCTGGCGCTGTTCAGATCCAGGCGGCTGCCGTCGCTCAAGGTCAGGTGGCGTATTTCCCCGGTGGCGCTGCGCTGCCCGGCGAAGGCCGCTCGCCAGGGCTGGCTGTCCTGCACCAGGTAGCCGCTGCCACCGGCCACCAGCAGCAAGCCGAGCAGCTTCAGTGCGGCGCGGCGCTGCTGGTCCGGCGCCTTGGCCAACAGCACATGGGTGCTGTGTTCCGGCACGCCTTGCAGGGTCTGCTGCAGTTGCTGCAAGCGTTGCCAGGCTCGCTGGTGCTCGGGATCGGCCTGCTGCCAGGCGTCGAAGGCGCTGCGCTGCTGCGCGCTCAATTCGCCGCCCCAATGCAGCATCAGCCACTCGCTGGCCTGCTCGACAACGCTGGGGGCAATGGGTGCTTGATGAGGTTTCATTCTGCGTAGAGCACCTGGTAACAGGCCTGGATCGCACGGGTCATGTACTTCTGCACCGAGCTGACGGAAACCTCCAGGCGCTCGGCAATCTGCGCATAGCCCAGCCCCTCGAACTGCGACATGACAAAGGCCTGGCGCACCTTGTCCGGCATGCGGTCGAGCATGGCGTCGATCTGCATCAGGGTTTCGAGAATCAGCGCGCGGCTTTCCAGGGAGGGGGTCTGCGGCTCCGGCAAGTGAGCGATGCTTTCCAGGTAGGCGCGCTCGATGCGCGCGCGCCGCCATTGGTCGACCACCAGGTTGCGGGCGATCTGCGCCAGGTAGCTGCGGCTTTCCTGCTGCCCGGGAAAACGCCCCGAGAGCAAGAGGCGCAGGAAGGTGTCCTGCGCCACGTCCGCGGCATGCTCGCGATCGCCCAGGCGCTTGCGCAACCAGCCCTGCAACCAGCCGTGATGATCCTGATACAGACGATGGAGTTGAGCGTTGCCGTCAGTGGTGGCTGGCATGAAGGAAACTGCGCACATGATTGAGAGCAATTATCATTACACTTTTTTCTCAATCCAGGCAAAACGCTTTTCAACCTGGCTGGCGGGCAGCCTGCAATGGGTAGACCGACTGCCAACCCCCCCCCAGCGCCTTGTACAGGCCAACCATGGCCAGGGACACTCCGGCCGAGCTTTCCACCCACTGCTCCTGGGTGGCCAGCAAGGCGCCCTGCACCGTCAGCACGTTGACGAAATCCACCACGCCTTCGACGTACTGCTGCTGCGCCGTGCGCAGGGCGATCTGGTTCTGCCGCACCGCTTCGGCCAGGCTGTCGCGGCGCAACTGGCTGGCGTTGTAGCGGGTCAGTTGGTCGTCGATTTCGTGCCAGGCCCGCAGCACCGTCTGCTGGTAGGCCAGGGCGGCTTCCTGCTGCTGGGCCTCGCGCAACTGGAGCATGCCCCGCAGACGGCCGCCATCGAACAGCGGCAGGCTGAACTGCGGGCCGATGCCGAACTGCCGCGAACTCCAGGAACCGAAGTCCGCCAGTTGCAGGGCCTGGGAGCCGAAGTTGCCGGACAGGGTAATGCGCGGATAGAAATCGCCCTTGGCCACACCGATGCTGGCCGTGGCTGCATGCAGGCGCGCCTCGGCCTGGCGGATATCCGGTCGCCGCTCGGCCAGTTGCGAAGGCAGGCCGATAGCCACCTGGGATGGCGGTTGCGGCACTGGCGCATCACTGGCCAGTTCCTGGTGCAAGGCCTGGGGTGGCTCCCCCAACAGCAGGCTCAGGGCATTGATCAACTGCGCCTGGCGCTGTTGCAGCTCCGGCAGTTGCGCCTCGATGGTGGCGACCTGGGCGGCGGCTTCGGCTACGTCCAGGTCGGTGGCCACGCCGTCGGCCAGGCGCAGTTGCGAGAGTTTCAGGCTGTGCCGGGCGACCTCGAGGTTCTGCTCGGTGACCGCCCGGGTGCTCTGCACCCCGCGCAGTTGGATGTAGTCCTGGGCGGTTTCCGCCAGCACCGACAGCAGCACCCCGCGCCGGTCGTTCTCCGCCACTTCCAGGGTCGCGTCGGCGGCCTCGGTTTCGCGCCGCACCCGGCCCCAGAAGTCCAGCTCCCAGGAGGCGGAAAAGCCCGCTTCCCAGAGATTGAAGGCCGATTTACCGTTGTTCCCCGAAGGGTCGTTCAGCCCCTCGGCACTGTTGCGCTTGCGCCCGTAGCCGCCATTGGCCGAGGTGCTCGGATAACGTTCGGCAGTGATGACCTGGCGCGCCGCCCGGCTCTGCTGCAAACGACTGGTGGCCAGCTGCAGGTCGAGGTTATCGCTCAGGACGCGACGGCTCAGGGCCGACAGTTGCGGGTCGTTGAACACCTCCCACCAGCGCTCCTGCATGGCATTGTCCACCGCCTGGCTGGCAGCGGCCTGGGCCGGGGCGGACCAGGCCTGGACCTGGGTCGCCTGGGGCCGCTGGAAATCCGGGCCGACAGTGCACGCGGCCAGGGGCAGGAGGCTCAGCGCCAGCAGAGTACGGAGCCCGTGGGAGTGTCTGTGACGGCTGCGTTCGCGGCTCATCGCTGGGTCACCTCGCGGGCGCTGGTGGCAGAGCTGTGGGTGTCCACGCTGGCTTCCACCGACATGCCCACCCGCAACCGCTCGGCCAACGGCTGGTTGGGTTCCAGAAGGATCTTCACCGGAATGCGCTGCACCACCTTGGTGAAGTTGCCGGTGGCGTTATCCGGCTTCACCGCGGCGAAGGTCACACCGGTGGCCGGGGCCAGGCTTTCCACCCGACCATGCAGGGTCTCGCCGCCCAGGCTGTCGACCCGCACCTGCACCACCTGCCCGGCATGCATGGCGGTGAGCTGGGTTTCCTGGAAGTTGGCCAGCACATAGGCCTGCTGCAACGGCACCACGGCAAGGATCTTGCTGCCCGGGGTGACATAGGCACCGACCCGCACCGCGCGCTCGCCGACCATGCCGTCCACCGGCGCCACGATGCGCGTGTAGGACAACTCGTAGCTGGCCATTTCCAGGGCCGCCTGGGCACGTTTCAAGCCGCCTTCGGCGGCGTCGCGCTGGGCGGTGAGGATCTCCACCTGCTTGCGCTCCGCCGCCAGGGCTGCGGTGGCGGTGGCCAGCCGGGCGCTGGCCTGGTCGATGCGGGTCCGGGCCTGCTGGGCGTTCTGCACCGTGCCGGCGCCGACCCCGGCCAGGTGGTTGTAGCGGTTCAGTTCATGCTCGGCAAAGGCTCGCTCGGCCTGGGCCGCGCTCAAGGCAGCCTGAGCCTGGGCGATCACCGAACTCTGCCGGTCCAGGGTCGCCCGGGCGTTCTGCAACTGCGCCTTGGCCACCAGGGTCTCGGCATCCGCCGCCTGGGCCGCGGCGCGCAGGTCACGGTCGTCGATCAGCGCCAGCAGTTGCCCGGCCTTGACCTGCTGGTTGTCCTCCACCAGCACTTCCTTGATGAACCCCGCCACGCGCGGGGCCACCAGGGTGTAGTCGGCAGCGATGAAGGCGTCGTTGGTGGTCTGCTCGCCGGCGCGGCCGAACAGCCCCGGCAGCGCCAGGTAGGCCAGCACGCCAAGGGCCGCCACTGCCCCTACCGCAATGGCGATTTTGTGTTTGTTCTGGGTCGTCATGACAAAGGTCTCGTTCAAGTCGGTGCCCGCGGTGGGTAGATCCGCGTCGGCAGCCAGAAGATCAGCAGGATCAGCACAGCGGCCAGCCCTGCCATGCAGTAGTAGAGGTCGGCGGAGGTCAGCACCACGGCCTGCTGGTGCAGGCGCCGGGCCAGGCCGGCGACGCCGTCGTCCACCAGAGGCGAGTTGCCCAGGCTGTCCACCAGCATGGTCGAATGAAAGTGCAGGCGGCGGGTGGTCAGCACATCCAGCACACCGGTGGCAATCACCGCCGCCAGGCCTTTCACGGTGTTGAACCAGGCCGAGGCAAAAGGCCCTTCCACCGGGCTAATGCTGCCGGTGGAAAGCATCAGCAAGGGCAGCACCGCCATGGGCTGGCCGAAGATCTGCAGCAGTTGCAGCACGTAGAAGTCGTCACGAATCCAGGCCGAGGTCAGGTGCGTACCGCCCAGACAGGACAGCACCAGCATGCCCAGGCCGATCCCCAGCACCCAGCGGCAATCGACCCAGCGCAGGTTGCACAGTGCTGCCACCAGGGGCAGCGCAAGCAGTTGCGGCAGGGCCATAACCAGCATCACCGGCGCGGTCTGCAACGGCCGGTAGCCCTGGACCTGAGCCAGATAGGCGGACGGGATGATGATCACCGCCGTCAGTACCACCAGCACCCCGGCCAGGGTCAGCAGGGCGAAGGACAGGTTACGGATGCCAAGCATCTGCAGCTTGAAGAACGGAATCGGCTGCGACCATTCGTTGATCAGAAACAGCACCAGCAGCACCAGGCCGCCAGCCAGCAGCACACAGATCAGCGGCGACTCGAACCAGTCCAGGCGGTTGCCCTGCAGGATGCCGATCACCAGCATGCTGATCGCCGGAAAGCCCAGCAGCAGGCCGCGCCAGTTGAACTGCTTGAACCGTTCCAGGCGCAGCGGGTCCTGGGGCAGGCCGTAGGCCACCGCCGCCATCGCCAGCAGGCAAGGCAGCACCACCTGCCAGAACGCCCATTGCCAGCCCACGTACTCGGTCCAGAGTGCCGCCAGGGGTGTGCCCAGGCTAGGGCCGAAGGTGGCGGTCAGGGCATAGCCGGCCAGGCCGTAGAGCTTGACGTTGGCCGGCAGGAACCGCAGGGCCACGGTCATCAGCATCGGCGGCAGGGCGCCGCCGGCCAGGCCTTGCAGGGTGCGCAGCAGCAACAGGCTTTCGTAGTTCGGGGCGAAGGGGCACAGCACCCCCAACAGGGTGAAGAGGCCAATGGCACACAGGGTGAAGCGCCGCAGGGAAAAGGTCACCGAGCACCAGGGCGCGAAGGCCATGGCCGCCACTGAGGTGGCGGTGTAGCAGGCCACCAGCCAGGTGCCTTCGTCGTAACCGATGAACAGCGCACCACGAATGTCCGCCAGGGCGATCTTGGTCACCATCTCGTTGAGGCCCGAGACCAGCACCGCCAGCAGCACGCCCACCAGGCCGATGATGATCCGCGGCCCGAACACCGGCGGTGCAATGGCTGCCGGCTTGCTGGCGGCTTCAACCGAAGCAGGCGCAGCGACAGCGAGGGAACTCATGGAAATACTGCTCCAGACAAGAAAACCAGAGCAGTTTATGAACAGCCGATGCTGACGAAAACTGACTTATCGACAGTTTATAAGTGCGTCAGACGCAACAATTCACCCTGTTGACCGTAGGAGCTGGCTTGCCAGCGAAGGGGTCCTCAAGACCGCTTTCGCCGGCAAGCCGGCTCCTACGAAGAGCCTGGCTGGGCTTCTTGCCAGGTGGCCTGGCAGGAGGTGCGCAGGGTTTCGCGAAACCACTTGTGCGCCGGGTCCTTGTCGTAGCGTGGATGCCAGGCCTGGGTCAGGACCAGGGTCGGCAGGGAGATCGGCAGCACGAACGAACGCAAGCGCAGGCCCAGGCGCGAGACGCTGAGCAGGGTTTCCTGGGGCACCGGCAGGATCAGGTCCGAATCCGGCAGCATGAACATGGCGGCGTGGAAGCTCGGGGCAATCAGCGGCACCCGGCGCTCCAGGCCCTGCTCGGCCAGGGCCGCATCGATCGGCCCACGGGCTATGCCCCGGCGAGACATGCTGATATGGGGAAACGCGGCAAAACGCTCGGCGGTGATGTCTTCGTCCAACAGCGGGTGGCCTTCGCGCACCAGGCCGACAAAGGCGGTGGTGAACAGGTTCTGCACCTTGACTTCCGGGGTCAGGGGCCGGGTGTTGCTAATCCGCAGGTCGATCCTTCCCTCCCGCAGGGCCTCGTCATCGCCATCGCCTTCGGGCACGAAGCGCAGCTCGCACAAGGGCGCCTGACGCTCCAGGGTATCGATGAGGCGACCGCCATACACGCCGACGAAAAAATCGTTGGCGCGCACGTTGAAGCGCCGCTGCAGGGAGCCCAGGTCGACCTTGTCCGCCGAGCGGAACACCAGCGCCGCCTGCTCCACTACATCGCGCACCTGGCTGCGCAGTTCCAGGGCCTTGGGGGTGGGCACTAGGCCGCGTCCGGCACGTACCAGCACCGGGTCGCCGAGGGCGTCGCGGATCCGCGTCAGGGTCCGGCTCATGGCTGCCGGGCTGAGGTTCATGCGCCGCGCCGCGCCCACCACGCTGCCCTCGTCGAGCAGGGCGTCGAGGGCCACCAGAAGGTTCATGTCCGGAAGTTGCATGCTGAGCACTCGTGACTGGTCAGGGATGATCCAGGCGCAATGCTAGCAGGCTTGGCGCCGAGGAAAATGAGGGAGATCAATCCTTACCCGTGAACCCACTAGCCGCGTAGGAGCCGGCTTGCCGGCGAATGGGCCCTCGAACCTTGCATAGCCCTTGAGGACGCTTTCGCTGGCAGGCCAGCTCCTACGGTCGGGGGGCTGGCGGACGAGGTAGCTCAGCGCTGCATGCCCCAGCGTTTTACCGTGATCCGCTCCAGGGTGTCGAAGATCAGGTTTTCCACCAGCAGGCCGATGAGGATCACCACTGCCAGCCCGGCAAACACCTTGTCGGTGTACAACTCATTGCGGTTCTGGAAGATGTACCAGCCCAGGCCACCCTTGCCGCTGGTGGCGCCGAACACCAGCTCGGCAGCGATCAGGGTGCGCCAGGCGAAAGCCCAGCCGATCTTCAACCCGGCGAGAATCGACGGCAGCGCCGCCGGGATCAGGATGAACAGCACCAGGCGCAGGCCCTTGAGGCCGTAGTTGCGCCCGGCCATGCGCAGGGTTTCGGAAACCCCGAGAAACCCGGCGTAGGTATTCAGGGCCAGGGCCCAGAGCACCGAATGCACCAGCACGAAGATCAGGCTGTTCTGCCCCAGGCCGAACCACAGCAGCGCCAGGGGCAGCAGGGCAATGGCCGGCAGCGGGTTGAACATCGAGGTCAGGGTGCTCAGCAGGTCGCGGCCGAACTGGGTCGACACCGCCAGGGTGGTCAGGGCAAAGGCCAGGACAATACCGATCAGGTAGCCCTTGAGCAGCACCACCAGGGAAATGCCCACCTTGCCCAGCAGTTCACCGCTGATCAGGCCCTGGTACAGGGCGCTGGCGGTTTGCACAAAGCCGGGCAGCAACAGGTCATTGTTCTGGTAGCGGGCCACGGCTTCCCAGAGCAGCGCCAGGAGGATCAGGATCAGGCCCTTGCGCAGCCAGCCCTGCTGCCAGAGTCGCTGGCCCAGGGGCAGCTCTCGTTCCAGCGGGACTTGCAGCAAAGGTTGCAGGACGACTTCGTATTCTTCGCGCACAGGGGATGACTGGCTCATCGGGCGTTCCTCGTTCAACGGCAGCCTGACGGCTCAATAAGCGATACGGATATCGGCGAAATCCAGCTCGGTTTCAGTTTCCGGCGATTGGCCTTCATCGAACAGCAAGCGGTGGATGCGCCGCGCGGTCTGCTGAAAGGCCACGCCACCGAGGCTCTGCAGGTCGTACTGGTGGCTGTGGACTTCTGCCCGCACGCGCCCCGGATGAGGCGACAACAAGAGGATGCGATTACCCACCACCAGCGCTTCCTCGATGGAGTGAGTGACGAACAGCAAGGTGAAGCGCACCTCCTCCCAGAGCCGCAGCAACTCCTCCTGCATCTTGCGTCGGGTCAGGGCGTCGAGGGCGGCGAAAGGCTCGTCCATCAGCAGGATCTTCGGCTGCATGGCCAGGGCGCGAGCGATCGCCACCCGGGCCTTCATGCCACCGGACAGGGTATGCGGATAGGCATCGGCGAAAGCCGCCAGGCCGACTTTCTCCAGGTATTCCAGGGCACGCTCCTCGGCCTCGCGGCGGCCGAGGGTCTTCGACGCCAGCAAGGGAAACATCACGTTCTGTTTCACGGTTTTCCAGGGGGGCAACTGGTCGAACTCCTGGAACACCACGATACGATCCGGCCCGGGCTGGCTGACGCGCTGGCCTTGCAGGCGAATCTCGCCCTCGCAGGGCTGGATGAACCCGGCCACGGCCTTGAGCAGGGTCGACTTGCCGCAGCCTGAAGGGCCCAGCAGGACAAAGCGGTCGGCCGGATCAACCTCGAAACTCACCTGGTGGGTGGCCCGCACCACCCGCTGTGGGGTGCGGTATTCCAGGCTGACTTGTTCCACCGCCAACAGCGCCTGGGCGATGGCAGCGCGATTGCTGGCCGTGTGGCCTGGCAAGGGGGCGTTCATGGCGATCAGCTCCCCTGCAACGGTTTGGCATCCTGGAAGAAGTAGTCCTTCCACGACTCGGGCTTGTTCTTGATCGCACCGACCCGGTACAGGAATTCCGCCAGCGGGTAGGTGTTTTTCGGTGTCACGCTGAACTCGAACTGCGGGTTGTCGATGATCTTCAGCAAGGCGGCGCGGTCGATCTTGGCCTTGGTCACGCGCAGGTAGGTATCGGCGGCTGCGCCCTTGTCATGCTGGGCGAACTCGGCCGCTTCAGCCAGGGCCTCGACGAAGGCCTTGTAGGTCTTGGGGTTGTCGTTGCGGAATTTCTCGGTGGCGAACAGCACCGTCGGCGAGTTGGGCCCCAGCAGGTCGTAGGTATTGAGCACCACGTGCACATTGGGGTTCTCCAGGGCCTGGTCCTGGAATGGCGGGTTGGAGAAGTGCCCGGTGAGCTCGGTGCCGCCGGCAATCAGCGCGGCGGTGGCGTCCGGGTGGGGAACGGCGATGGTGTACTTGTCCAGGCGATTGAATTCCTGGTCGCCCCATTGCTTGGCGGCGGCGTATTGCAGGAAGCGCGACTGCACCGAGACCCCCACCGCCGGTACCGCAATGCGGTCCTTTTCGGTGAAGTCGGCGATGGTCTTGACCTTGGGATTGTTGCTCACCAGGTAGTAGGGAAAGTTACCCAGAGAGGCTACGGCCTTGACGTTCTGCCGGCCGTGGGTGCGATCCCAGATGGTCAGCAGTGGCCCGACGCCGGCCCCGGCAATGTCGATGGAGCCCGACAGCAGCGCGTCGTTGACCGCCGCGCCGCCAGACAGCTGGGTCCAGTCGACCTTGATGTCGATGCCCTGCTCCTTGCCGTGCTTTTCGATCAGGTTCTGGTCGCGCACCACATTGAGCAGCAGGTAGACGATACCGAACTGTTCGGCGATGCGGATCTCGCCTTCGGCCTGGGCTGGCGCAGGCGCGACCAGGCTGCCGGCCAGCAGGCTGAAACCCAGGCCGATGGCCGTGGCCAGTCTGCCGAGGCGGGGAATGAAGGGAATGGATAAGGACATGCTGGTTCTCCTGCCGTGCCTGGCTGATCAGTAAGGGGCGTCGCCCTGGATGGTGGTGCGATACAGCTTGCGGCGCAGATGGCTCGGGCAACCGGCAGCCAGGTGGATCAGCGAGCGGTTGTCCCAGAACACCAGGTCGTGGGGCTGCCATTGGTGGCGGTAGATGTTGTCCGGCAGCACGCTGTGGGCATACAGCTCGGCCAGCACCTGGGCGCTTTCGTCTTCCGGCAGGCCAACGATGCGGGTGGTGAAACCTTCGCTGACGAACAGTGCCTTGCGGCCGTTTTCCGGGTGAGTGCGCACGATCGGGTGCACCACCTCGGCGACCTGGGCCAGTTGCTCCGGGGTCAGGGTCGGGCGCCAGTTGCCCTCGAACTTGGTCTCGCTGTAGCGCGCCGTGTAGGAGTGGGCGGCGCTGCGACCCTCGACCGCCCTGCGCAGCGCCTCGGGCAAGTTGTCCCAGGCCTGGTGCATGTTGGCGAACAAGGTGTCGCCCCCTTCGGCTGGCAGTTCCTGGGCGTGCAGCATCGAGCCCAGGCTCGGCAGTTCCTTGTAGGAGAGGTCCGAGTGCCAGAACTTGCCGGCGTCCCCCAGGCCGATGGACTGGCCGTTCTCGATGATGTTGGAAACGATGAGGATTTCCGGGTGCCCGGCCAGCAGGAACTGCTTGAGCACATGAATCTGCAACACGCCGAAGCGACGGCTGAAGGCAATCTGCTGTTCGGGGCTGATGCGCTGGTCGCGGAACACCACTACGTGATGGTCCAGGTGGGCGCGGTGGATGCGGGCGAAGTCCTGGTCGTTGACTGGCCGGGACAGGTCGAGGCCGACGATCTCGGCGCCTACAGCCCCATTCAAGGGCCGGATTTGGAAAGCTTGTGCGGCAATGGAGGCGGCACTGGCTGGTGCAGACATGACTGAAACTCCCGCGCAGGCGCGCCCAGGGCGCGCGCGTCGATCAGAAACTCACGGAGATCCCGTGTGGGTTCATTTCGTGCGGCGCGCCGATTGGTCGGCAGGTACGCAGGGAGTCAACTTTATAGATATAAGAAAACGAATTTAAATACCGTTAGTGAATAACGATATGTTGATTCAACCGATGGACCGCTTGGGGACGGTACGCCGACGAAGGCGCTCTCAAGGCCCTTCGCTGGCAAGCCAGCTCCTACAAGGCTGGCAGGTGGTTTCTTACATGGATCAGCGTTCGTGCAGGGCTTCGGCGCGGGCGCGGATGATCGGCTTGAGCAGGTAGCTGAGGATGCTTTTCTTGCCGGTGATGATGTCCACCGAGGCCACCATCCCAGGGATGATCAGCAGCGGCTTCTCGTCGGTGCCCAAGTGGCTGCGGTCGGTGCGCAGCTTGATCATGTAGTAGGTGGTCTTCTTGTCTTCATCGGTGATGGTATCGGCGCCGATCTGCTCCAGGCGGGCCTTGAGGCCGCCGTAGATGGTGTAGTCATAGGCGCTGAACTTGACCACCGCTTCCTGCCCCGGGTGCAGGAAGGCGATGTCCTGGGGACGGATCTTGGCTTCCACCAGCAGGGTGTCGTCCAGGGGGACGATTTCCACCATGTCGCTGCCCGGCTGGATCACCCCGCCGATGGTGTTGACCATCAGCTGCTTGACGATACCGCGTACCGGCGAGGTCACCAGGGTGCGGCTGACCCGGTCTTCCAGGGCCTTGCCGGTGGCGCTGGCCTTGTTCAGTTCGGTGCGCGCTTCGTTGAGCTGGGTCAGGGCCTCGCTACGGAACTTGCCGCGGGTTTCATCGATCTTGCGCTGCACTTCCTTGATCGCCGATTCGGCGCGGGGAATCGCCAGGGTGGTGGCGTCCAACTGGCCACGGGTTTCCACCTCGGCACGCTTGAGCCGCAGCACTTCCACCGGCGACACCGCGCCCTGGGCCACCAGCGGCTCGGACATGGCGATTTCCTGGCGCTGCAGGCCCAGCTGCTGGCGGTATTGCGCCTGTTTGGAGGTGAACTCGCGCAGTTCCTGCTGCTTCTGGATCAGCTGTTCCTGGAGGCCGCCGATCTCGTCATGCAGTTGCTGGCGACGGCTCTGGTACAGGGATTTCTCACTGGCCGCCTGACCCGGCGCTTCCTTGACCGCCTCGGCGGGGAAATTCAGCTCGCGTTCATCCACCTCGGCGCTCAGGCGCTCGACCCGCAGCAGCATGGACAGGCGCACAGTCTCGGTCTCGCCGACGTTGGACTGGAAGCGCGTGTCGTCGAGGCGGATCAGCGGCGCGCCGGCTTCGACTATCTGGCCTTCCTTGACGTACAGCTCGGAGACGATGCCGCCTTCCAGGTTCTGGATCTTCTGCAGCTTGGAGGAAGGAATCGCCTTGCCCTCGCCCTTGGTTACCTCGTCGATCACCGCGAAGTTGGCCCACAGCACCAGGAACAGGAAGAACGCGATGATGCCCCAGATGGTCAGGCGGATAACCCGCGGCGCATCTTCGATCAGAGCCTTGTTGACCTCGGGCAGTGGCTGCCCCTGGAGCGAATCGGTGCCTTTGAAATAGCGACGGATCGAGTCCTTGAATCCCGACTTAAGCAACACTGATCTGCCCCTTCTTCAACGCTTCCATCACCACCGCTTTCGGGCCATCGGCCAGGATTTGCCCACGGTCCACCACCAACAGCCGGTCCACCAGCGACAGCAACGACGCCCGGTGGGTGACCAGTACCACGGTCTTGCCCTGCACCACCGCCTCCAGGCGCTGTTTCAAGCGCTCTTCGCCGGTGTTGTCCATGGCGCTGGTGGGCTCGTCGAGCAGCAGGATCTGTGGGTTGAGCAACAGCGCGCGAGCCAGGGCAACGTTCTGCCGCTGGCCACCGGAAAGGTTCTGCCCGCGCTCGCCCACCTGCAATTCATAGCCCTGCGGGTGCAGCCTGGCGAACTCATGGACCCCCGCCAGTTCCGCGGCCTGCAGCACCAGCTCGTCCTCGACGTAGCGGGCACCGGAGGTCAGGTTGTCACGCAGGGTACCGGCCAGCAGCTGGATGTCCTGGGGCACGTAGCCGATGTTGTGACGCAGTTCACTGACATCGATCTGGCGAATGTCCACACCGTCCACCAACAGGGCCCCGGAATCCGGCTGGTAGAGCCCCACCAGCAGCTTGGCCAGGGAGCTCTTGCCGGAGCCGCTGCGGCCGATGATGCCGACCTTTTCCCCCGGCTTGATCATCAGGTTGATGTTCTTCAGCGCCGGGTTCTGCTGCCCCGGGTAGGTAAAGCTCAGTTGCCGGCACTCGATGGCGCCCTGCAGCACGCTGCGGCTCAGGGGGCGCTCGTCGAAATTGCGCTCCTGGGGCAGCTCCATCATCTGGTCCACGGAGGTCATGGTGACCCGCGCCTGCTGGTAGCGGGTCAGCAGCCCGGACAGCGAAGCCAGCGGGCTCAGGGCCCGACCGCTGAGCATGTAGCAGGCGATCAGGCCGCCCATGCTGAGGTTGCCGTCGATGATCTGGTACACGCCGAAGATGATCATGATCACCCCGGCCAGTTGCTGGATCAGCAAGGTGATGTTCATCGCCAGGCTGGACAGCATCTTCACCCGCAGCTCAAGACGGCTGAGGGTGCCGATGGTCTGCTCCCACTGGTACTGGCGCTCGCTCTCGGCGTTGTTGACCTTGACCGCGTCCAGCCCGGCCAGGGTCTCGATCAGGCTCGACTGGCGCTCGGCCCCCAGGGCCATGGTCTTCTCCATGGTCGCCACCAGCGGCTTCTGCAGGGCATAGCCGATGCACAGGGCAATCGGGAAGGCCAGCACCGGAATCCACACCAGATGCCCGCCAAGGATGGCGATCACCAGGAAGATCAGCAGGGTGAACGGCAGGTCGATCAGGCTGGTAAGGGTCAGGGATGCGAGAAAGTCCCGCAGGCTCTGAAACTCATGGATGTTCTGGGCGAAGCTGCCGACCCGTGCCGGGCGGTACTTCATGGCCATGCCGACGATGCGCTCGAACAGCGTGGCGGAAATGATCAGGTCGGTCTTCTTTCCCGCCAGGTCCAGGCACAGGCTGCGCAGGCCCTTGAGGATGAGGTCGAAGATGTAGGCGCCGATGATGCCGATGGACAGCACCCACAGGGTCGAGGTGGCCTGGTTCGGCACCACCCGGTCATAGACGTTCATCACGAACAACGGCGCAGCCATGGCGATGATGTTGATCAGCAGGCTCGCGGCAATGGCGTCGACATACAGCCAGCGCGAGCGCTTGAGGGTGTCGCGGAACCAGGAACGGGCGCGGGGGATCAGCGACCCGTGGTTGACGTCGAACTTGTGCTGGGGCTGGGCGAAGAACACCTGGCCGCTGTAATCGTCGGCCAGCAACTGGCGGTCGACACAGACTTCGCCGCCATCGCTTTCGCTGAGCAGCAGCCGCGCCTGGTCTTCCCCCTGCCAGCCCAGCAGCACCGCGCTGCGACCGTCCTTGAGCAGCAACAGGGCGGGCATGGCGATGGCTGGAATCTGTTCGAGCTTGCGCCGCAGCACCCGGCCCTGCAGCCCGGCCCGGGCTGCGGCCCGGGGCAGCAGCTCGGCGCTCAGGCGCTGGGATGGCAAGGGCAGGCCAGTGGTCAGCATCGCCGCACTGGCGGGCTTCTGGTGCAGGAAGCAGAGGGTCAGCAAACCATCCAGAAGGGGATCGTCATGCATGCCGCGTGGATCATGACTGAGTTGCACACTGACTTCTGCTTCCACGCTCGACACTCTTGACTGGCTGGTTGGATGAAATTAGCTCAATTCATCCCGGGCAGCTGGACCTTGGGCTTCGTATCGTTCTGCACGACAGAAGCCATAGGTGCGACCACTCCCTGGCTCTTGAGCAACTCGCCCATGGTCGCCTTGATTCGGTACTGAGTAAATAACTGAATGTTCTGGATCTCGGCCAGACGCCGGGAAGCGGTGAACAACTCGTTTTCGCTGTCGAGCAAGTCCAGCAGGGTGCGCTCGCCAAGGCTGAATTGCTTCTGGTAGGCGGTGCGCACGGCGGTGCTGTGATCGACATATTGCTGGGCGATCGGCACCTGGGCGTTGGCGTTGTTCAAGGCGTTCCAGGCCAGGCCCAGTTCCTCGTTCAGCACCCGCAGGGCGTTGTTGCGGATATCCAGCGCCTGGTTGGACTGGTAGGCCTTGGACTCCAGGTCGGCCTTGTTGCTGCCGCCGGCGAACAGGTTGAAGCGCATGCGCAGCATGGCCTGCCATTCATTGTTGTGGCCGTTCTGGCCGTCCAGGTCGTTGTCGGCGGTACGCCCCAGCTCAGCGTCGAAACGCGGATAGAACGCCGACTTGGCGGCGTCGTACTGCTTCTCGGCGGCGACGATATCGGACTCGGCGGAACGCAGGATCGGGCTGTTTTCCAGCATCTGGTGCCGAGCCTCGTCGAGGTTGGCCGGCAACAACGCCATAAAACTGGCAGGGCGTTCCAGTTGGTCCGGCATTTCTCCGACGGCACTCAGATAGTTGGTCTGGGCGTCGGCCAGGTTGGTCTGCTCGGTGATCAGGTTGTTGCGGGCCTGGGCCATCCGCGCTTCAGCCTGGTCAAGGTCGGCGCCGCTCCCCACGCCACGCTGGGTGCGCAGCCTGATCTGGTCGTAGATGCGCTCGTGATTGCGCAGGTTGTCTTCCGCCAGTTGCACGAATTGACGGCGGGTCAGCACATCCAGGTAGACCTGGGCCACGGTCAGGGCCGTACGCTCGGAAGTGCCCAGCAGGGAATAGGCGCGGGAGTTGACGGTGGCTTGTTGACGCCCGACTTCGCTGGACGTGGCAAAACCGTCAAAAACCATCTGTTGCAGACGCAAACTTGACTCGCCGCGGCTCAAGGTTTCCCAGTGATTGCTGCCTGTACCCGCACGGGTCGTAGGGTTATCCGTCCCTTCACGACCATAGCCAGCTAGCATGTCCACTCGTGGCAGATAGCCACCTTTGGCGGCTTTCAGCTGGTAGTCAGCAGCCAGGCGGCTGTTCACGCCGGCTTGGATTTCCGGGTGCACATCCAGTGCTTTCTGCATGGCTTCAGGAAGGGTTTGAGCCTGCACAAAGCTGGCGGCTAAGGCAAAGGGCAGGGCCTTGAACAGATGAAAACGCATGGTAAGAATTTCCCTCGGACAGCGTGTCCAGAATCACGTCAGAACGTGGCACCACATCGATTGATTACAACCAAAACAACCGTCCGTCGGAAAGTTCAAACTAAGAACTGGTTCACATACTTCAAGTCAGGTTACTGCGTGAATATCAATGTGACATTAATTCGGCGATTGTTTAGGATGGCGCCCATAAGGTCAATAGTTTGGCATAAAGTTAATACCCAAAAAATATAGCCAAACTTTTGACGATAGATCTGTCAATTACCCGTTCCCAATTACACACCTAGTACGTCCTGACTGAGTTGCGGCCCGCGCCCAAGCCGGTACATGGAAGTCGACTGAGCGGTACACCGGAGAGTCCCCAATGAGCAGTGTTGTTGCCATCGTCAAAAGCATTGTCGGCCAAGTTTTCGTGGTTTCCCCGGAAGGGATCCGACGCGTACTCATTGAAGGGGACCGCCTGTTCGTGGGTGACCAGGTAGACACCGGCCCCGCCGGAGCCGTCACCCTGGAGTTGACCGACGGGCGCACTCTGGACCTGGGACGTGACACCCAGTGGAGCGGTGCTGCACCGGATTCCAGCACGGACCTGGCACAGGCCACCGCTCAGGCCGCCCCTTCGGTGGCAGAGCTGCAGCAGGCCATCGCCGCCGGCGCGGACCCGACCACCGACCTGGAAGCCACCGCCGCCGGCCCGACCGCCGCGGGGAATGGCGGCGCGGCCGGTGGAGGCCACAGTTTTGTGCAGTTGGAAGAGACTGCGGGCCGGGTCGACCCGACCATCGGTTTCCCCACCGCTGGCCTGGGGCTGGCCAATTCGACCCAGGACAACACCTTTGGCGGCCTGACCAACAATGGCGGCCTGGGCAATGGCAACGGCAATGGCAGCGGGAGTGACTCCCTGCGCCCGGCCACCCTGACGCTGGGCGCCACCCCGACCATTACCGAAGCCGGCGGCACCCTGGTGTACACCGCGACCCTGACCCAGGCGCCACTTACCGACCTGACCGTGACCCTGTCCAATGGCGCGGTCATCGTCATCAGCGCCGGCCAGACCACTGGCAGCGTGCAAGTGCCCCTGGCGCCCCACGACAACGTCTATATCGACCCTGGCCAGATCAGCGTCAGCGTGACCGGCACCACCGGCGGTGGCGGCCTGCTGGTAACGGTCAACCCGGCCCCGGCGGTCACCCAGGTCACCGACACCATCGACACCACCACCGTCAGCCTGACCGCTGATGCCAGCGTTACCGAGGGCGGGCAGATCACCTACACCGCCACCCTCACCAACCCGGCACAGACTCCAGTGACCATCACCCTGTCCAACGGCTCGGTGATCACGATCGAAGCGGGCAAGTCCAGTGGCTCGATCGACGTCCCGGCGCCAGCCAATGATGTCTACAAGAACGGCGACACCATCGAAGTCGGTATCACCAAGGCTGAAGGCGGCAACTTCGAGAACCTGCAACCCAGCCCAGACAAAGCGGTCACCACCGTGACCGACAGCATTGACGACACCGGCCTGAGCCTGTCGGCCACCGATACCGTGGCCGAAGGCGGCTCCATCGTCTACACCGCCACCCTGACCAACCCTGCGGGCACCCCGGTCACCGTAACCCTGAGCAACGGCGCCGTGATCACCATCGCTGCCGGTGCTACCTCGGGTACAGCGACCGTCGCCGCCCCTGCCGATGATGTCTATAAAGACGCCGGCAAGGTTGAAGTCACCATCACCAAGGCCGATGGCGGCAATTTCGAAAACCTGGTCACCAACCCGGCTCCGGCTGTGACCGACGTCACAGACACTATCGATACGTCGACCGTCAGCCTGACCGCAACTCCAAATGTGGCTGAAGGTGGCACCGTCGTTTACACCGCTTCGGTGACAGCACCAGTGACTGACTCACCAGTCGTGGTCACTCTGTCT
>NZ_JAFEVP010000011.1:0-36125 GCF_017947325.1 Pseudomonas sp. MWU349
AGAATCTGCCGTCAAGGGTTAATTACGATTTTGTTGCAGAAGATGCTTTTTTCGCGATTAGGCGCGGAATCCGGCGCATGACAGGAGGAACACGCAGCAGCAACAACAGCCCCCCTATAGAAGCGTAGACCGACCACTCCTTCAGATCCGCCCGGACAATCCATAGCATATGCAGCAGCCCCAGCCCCAGGATGAGATAAACCAGGCGATGCAGCTTCTTCCACCGCGCCCCCAAGCGGCGCTGGCTATAACGATTGGACGTCACAGCCAATAACAGCAAAAGAAGGAACCCCAGGCTTCCGACAAAGATATAGGGGCGCTTGCGCAACTCAACTCCCAGCTGCGACCAGTCCAACCCCAAGATGAATACCCCATAAGCACTCAGGTGCAGCACTACATAAGCGAAGCACCACAACCCCAACTGTCGACGCACAGCGATCCAGCCCGGCCACCCCGTGAGTTTTTGCAAAGGAGTCATGCCCAAGGTGATCAACAACAGCACCAACGTGCCCAATCCCAGACGATCAACCAGCACCTTGCCCGGGTCCGGTCCCAGGACCGAAGCCCAAGCCTCATACAGCCAATACAGCGGCCAGATAGCCGCAGCGATAAAGACGCCGATACGCCAGAACGAATAACGCATCAATAGTTCTTCCGCAGATCCATGCCGCTATATAAAGAAGCGACTTCATCCGAGTAACCGTTGAACATCTGGGTTTCCCGCACATTGGGACTGAACAGACTGCTGGGTAGGCGCCGCTCCCGGGCCTGGGTCCAGCGTGGATGATCAACCGTCGGATTCACATTCGCGTAAAAACCATATTCGTTAGCCGCAATGCTTTGCCAGGTAGTCTTGGGCTGCTCGCTGACCAGGCTGATGCGCACAATCGACTTCACACTTTTAAAGCCATATTTCCAAGGCACTACAAGGCGCAACGGCGCACCATTCTGGTTAGGCAGCTCACGCCCGTACATCCCCACCGCAAGAATCGCCAATGGATTCATCGCCTCATCAAGACGCAAGCCCTCGACATAGGGCCAGTCGATCAAGGCAAAACCGGAGCGCTGGCCCGGCATACTCTTGGGATCCTGTAACGTTTCAAAGCGAATGAACTTGGCGTTGCTGGTGGGCTCCACCTGCTTGAGCAAGGCAGAGATTGGAAAACCTATCCAGGGAATCACCATCGACCAGGCCTCGACGCAGCGCAGTCGATAAATACGCTCCTCCAGCGAGTAGGGCTTCATGAAATCTTCCAGGGCGTAGCGGCCTGGCTTAGCCACCTCACCATCCACGACCACACTCCACGGCTGAGTCTTGAGCGCGCCCGCGTTGGCTGCCGGGTCCCCCTTGTCAGTGCCGAATTCGTAGAAGTTGTTGTAGTGGGTCGCATCCTTGAAAGGCGTGATCGCCTCATCCTTGACGGTTACAGCTTGCCACTGAGTGGTGGACAGTTTGTCGGAGAACCACCCGGGAGCCTGGCCTGGCTCTACATCGGCATAACGCGACACGTCCTGTGCTGCTGCCCAGCGCGGCAAGCTGGCAAACGCCATGCCCGCAACCGCACCACTGAGCAGGCTGCGTCGAGAGAGATAAAGAGATTCGGGTGTAATCTCCGACTCATTGCAGTCGGACGACTTGGGGAATTTGAATAACATGGCAACTCCGCAGCATTGGAGGACAGATGTACCAATAGACTGCGGAGTATGGGGGAAATTACATCACTCGACGCTTTTGCGACGACGCAAATGCAACAGGTACTGAATAGGACCCGACGCCGCATAGGCCAGGAACACCAAGAGCAGAATGCGTGGCGGATCGCTGAACACCACCGCAAACACCAGCACCACTGCCAGGATCGCCACGAAAGGTACACGCCCCTTCAGGTCCAGGTCCTTGAAGCTGTTGTACTTGATGTTGCTGACCATCAGCATGCCTGCGGCAGCCACCATCAACGCCACCAGGAACGACATCTTCGACCCCTGGATCCCGTAGTCGCTGAAGGCCCAGACAATACCGGCCACCACACCCGCCGCTGCCGGGCTGGCAAGACCGATGAAATAGCGCTTGTCTGCAGTACCGACTTGAGTGTTGAAACGTGCCAGACGCAAGGCCGCGCCTGCCACATAGATGAAGGCGACCATCCAGCCGACCTTGCCCATGTCACCCAGGGCCCAGCCAAAGGCCAACAACGCCGGCGCTACGCCGAATGCAACCATATCGGACAGCGAGTCGTATTCGGCGCCGAAAGCACTCTGTGTGTTGGTCATGCGGGCAACACGTCCATCCAGGCCATCGAGCACCATGGCCACGAAAATGGCGATCGCGGCAAAGGCAAAGTACTTGCTCGCCCCGGCCGCATCTCCGGCGCTCATTGCACTCTGGGCGCTCATGGAGCTAATGATGGAATAGAACCCCGCGAACAGGTTCGCAGTGGTGAACAGATTCGGCAGAAGATAGATACCACGATGCCGGACTTTACGGCCTTCAGCGTCATGCCCTTCTTCGACATGCTCATCGATCGGTAGCAGGCTTTCGGCGTCAGAGGCCTGGTTTGGCTCTTCGGGACGTTCGCTCATGGACATTACCTTGCAACGGTGTGAAAAGTTTCGACAGATACCCAGGGCCGCGATTCGGCCACAAAGGATCCAGCTTTATACCAGAACCTATCCATGCAAACGAAAAAACGCGGCCTAGGCCGCGTTTTCCCTGACAAGACTCGAACTTAGTTCTTGGCTTTGTCGACGATTTTGTTAGCACCGATCCAAGGCATCATCGAGCGCAGTTGCTCGCCGATGATTTCGATACCGTGAGCGGCGTTGTTACGACGCTTGGCGGTCATCGATGGGTAGCCGGTAGCGCCTTCGCTGATGAACATCTTCGCGTATTCGCCGTCCTGGATGCGCTTCAGAGCATTGCGCATGGCCTGACGGGATTCGGCGTTGATGACTTCCGGGCCAGTCACGTACTCGCCGTATTCAGCGTTGTTGGAGATCGAGTAGTTCATGTTGGCGATACCGCCTTCGTACATGAGGTCAACGATCAGCTTCAGTTCGTGCAGGCACTCGAAGTAGGCCATTTCTGGAGCGTAGCCAGCTTCAACCAGGGTTTCGAAACCGGCTTTGACCAGTTCGACGGTACCGCCACACAGAACAGCCTGCTCACCGAACAGGTCGGTTTCAGTCTCGTCCTTGAAGGTGGTTTCGATGATGCCGGTACGGCCGCCGCCCACGCCTGCGGCGTAGGACAGGGCAACGTTCTTGGCGTTGCCGGAAGCGTCCTGGTAGATCGCGATCAGGTCAGGAATACCACCGCCCTTGACGAACTCGGAACGTACGGTGTGGCCTGGAGCCTTCGGCGCGATCATGATCACGTCGAGGTCGGCACGAGGCACAACCTGGTTGTAGTGGATCGCGAAGCCGTGGGAGAAGGCCAGGGTAGCGCCCTTCTTGATGTTCGGCTCGATTTCATTCTTGTACAGCTGGGACTGGAACTCGTCCGGGGTCAGGATCATGACCAGGTCGGCACCGGCAACGGCTGCAGCAACGTCGGTCACCTTCAGGCCGTGGGCTTCTGCCTTGGCAACGGTAGCCGAGCCTTTACGCAGGCCGACAGTCACGTCCACGCCGGAATCCTTCAGGTTGCATGCTTGAGCGTGGCCCTGGGAACCGTAGCCGATGATGGCAACTTTCTTACCCTGGATGATCGACAGGTCGCAGTCTTTATCGTAGAAAACTTTCATGAATTTCCCCTATATCAGGCCGTTCCGGCCATTCGCTAATTTGAGTTAGATGCTCAGTACTTTGTCGCCACGGGCAATCCCGGTGACACCACTGCGTACGGTTTCCAGAATCGATGCGGTGCCGATCGATTGAATGAAGCTGTCGAGCTTGTCGCTGGTACCGGTCAGTTGAACGGTATACACGCTAGCGCTGACATCAACGATCTGCCCACGGTAAATATCGGTGGTGCGCTTGACCTCGGCACGCTGGGCGCCAGTGGCCTTGATCTTGACCAGCATCAGTTCACGCTCGATGTGCGCGCTTTCCGACAGGTCTACCAGCTTCACCACCTCAACCAGCTTGTTCAGGTTCTTGGTGATCTGCTCGATGATCTCGTCATGGCCAACGGTGGTCAGGGTCAGACGCGACAGAGTCGGGTCTTCAGTCGGCGCCACCGTCAGGCTTTCGATGTTGTAGTTGCGTTGCGAGAACAGACCTACAACACGAGACAGAGCACCCGGTTCGTTTTCCAGAAGCAAGGAAATAATGTGCCGCATGATTAAGTACGCTCCGTCTTGCTCAGCCACATATCGCGCATGGAGCCGTCTTTGATCTGCATCGGATAGACGTGCTCGCTGGTGTCGACCTGGATATCGAGGAACACCAGGCGATCCTTCATGGCGAACGCTTCTTCCATCTTCGGCTTCAGATCCTTCAGATCCGTGATACGCATGCCCACGTGACCATAGGCTTCGACCAGCTTGACGAAGTCAGGCAGCGATTCCATATAGGAGTGCGAATGGCGGCTGCCGTAGCTCATGTCCTGCCACTGGCGCACCATCCCCAGCACACCATTGTTCAGGTTGATGATCTTGACCGGCAGATCGTACTGCAGGCAGGTCGACAGCTCCTGGATGTTCATCTGGATACTGCCTTCACCGGTGACGCAGGCGACATCATTATCCGGAAAGCTCAATTTCACGCCCATGGCCGCCGGAAAACCGAAGCCCATGGTGCCCAGACCACCGGAATTGATCCAGCGGTTGGGCTTGTTGAACCGGTAGTACTGCGCCGCGAACATCTGGTGCTGCCCCACGTCGGAGGTCACATAGGCATCGCCCTTGGTGACTTCGCACAGGGTTTCGATCACGGTCTGTGGCTTGATGATGCTGCCGTCGCCCTTGTCATAAGGGAACAGGCCGCGATCGCCGCGCCACTCATCGATCTGCTTCCACCAACTGGCGACCGTCTCCTTGTTCGGGGTATCGCCGATTTCCTTGAGTGCCGCGACCATTTCGGTCAGAACGCTCTCCACTGGACCGACGATAGGCACATCGGCCTTGATGGTCTTGGAAATGGAAGCCGGGTCGATATCAACATGGATGATCTTGGCATTCGGGCAGAACTTCGGTGCACCGTTGATCACCCGGTCATCGAAGCGCGCGCCTACGGCCAGGATCACGTCGGCATGGTGCATGGTCAGGTTGGCGGTGTAGCTGCCGTGCATGCCGAGCATGCCCACGAACTGCCGGTCGGTGCCCGGATAGGCGCCCAGGCCCATCAAGGTATTGGTCACTGGCAGATTGAGCATCTTGGCCAGTTCGGTCAGCGGTGCGGAACCGCCGCCGAGAATCACGCCGCCGCCTGCATAAAGCACAGGACGCTTGGCCGCCAGGAGCATTTCTGCCGCCTTGCGGATTTGCCCGGAGTGACCGCGAACAGCTGGGCTGTAAGAGCGCAGCTTGGCTTTCTTGGGGAAAACGTATTCGAACTTTTCAGCCGGGTTGGTCATGTCCTTGGGGATATCGACCACCACCGGACCAGGACGACCGGATTGCGCCAGATAGAAGGCTTTCTTCATGACTTCCGGGATTTCCGAAGCGTGCTTGATCATGAAGCTGTGCTTCACGATCGGCCGGGAGATACCGATCATGTCGGTTTCCTGGAACGCGTCGGTGCCTACCATGGTGCTGGGCACCTGGCCGGAAATGATCACCATGGGAATCGAGTCCATATAGGCGGTGGCAATGCCGGTAATGGCATTGGTCGCGCCCGGGCCGGAAGTCACCAGTACCACGCCGGCTTTGCCGGTGGCACGGGCATAGCCGTCAGCCATATGGGTTGCCGCTTGTTCGTGACGAACCAGGATGTGGGTCACTTCCGGTTCTTTGAACAGGGCATCGTAAACATGAAGGAGAGCACCACCTGGGTACCCGTAGATATATTTGACGCCTTCGTCACGCAAAAAGCGGACGAGCATCTCACCGCCAGATAAAAGCTCCACGTTGTTCACCTCTAAAACGCCAGAATACCGCCCTCAAAAGGGAGCGGGTCTTAATAGGTTTACTTCTCAGCAGAGCATGAGCGACGGTGGTCGCCGACTACGTCAGCACTGACTGAGCAAGTATTGGGAGCGCCCCAAAGTGTTGCGGGGTTTTCCCACCCAGCGCGAGGTAACGCGTTGCGGGTGTAGCACTTCGGCGCGGATGTGCGCCTCATGATCTGCTGAGTGGGTCTGCTTCTGGCAGTCCCTCTACAGCGGACTTTGGATTCTTCTGTTTCGTCCTCTTCAAGTCAAGTCGTCTATGTGGTTAATTCGAACTAAGCGCATGAGAACGCAAGAAAAAACCCAAAAACGACTGCTGCCTGCGCTTCAATTGCGCAATCTTCGGCAAGCAACTCAGAAATGCGAACCCGGACTTTGGGCGAAACCCTATTGCCAGAGAGCCGAGAGGAACGTCATGCACAGCAACAACAGCAATGCACGGACAGACATGCCCTCCTCCGAGGTGGTCACCACGAGAGAACGAGACTGAAGTGGGCAGCATGGAGGGAAGCGACTGCCAGGCATACCTAGATACCTGGCAGTCGTGATTCAGCGAGTAGCAACGATGAGCTGATCAAACTCTTTAAGCAGAACTCGCAACTGCAGATCGCGCCCCTGCATCGGCCGGGTGGAAAACACCATCTCAGCCATCTCCTGGATACCGGAGGCATTGGGCAGCGGCAGATCCTGCTCCAGGATCACCTTCATGCGCGGCAGGAAGATCCACTGCAGCCACTGCTCGAAATCCAGCGTATCCACGGCAAAAGGCTGGGTACTGGACAGAGCCTCGGCACTGGGTGCCACCTCGTCCCACAGCCCCTGCACACGCAACTCGCGCTCGATTAGCAGCAACTGCTCGGCGATCTTGGGAAAACGTACATCCATCACAGCGAGACTCGGGCTTTCTGCCGTGCCTGGGCGGCACCGGCTGCATCACCCTGCTTCTCACGTGCCTGGGCGATCAATTCCCACAAACTCGCCTGAAGATCAGGACGCCCATTGGCAAAACTCAGACCACGACGGGCAAACTGTTCGGCTTGCGGAGCATCACCCTGGGCCATGCGCACCTGCGCCAGACGGTAGAGCACCTGCGGCTCGCGCGGCGCGACACGCTGTGCGCGCTCAAGACTGGAGGAAGCACCGTTCAGATCGCCACTGGATTGCTGTTGCTGAGCCGTGGTCAGCAGCGCCAGCACTGGCCCGTCCAACTGCTCATCGGCCGACAAACCACCGGCCCGGGCCGACGGAATCCCGCTCGGAGTCGAAGGCATGTTGTAAGTGCCCTGATTGATCGGCGCCGACTGATAAGCGCCACCCTCCACCGGCCCCGGGGTAATCGGCCCGGACGTCACAGGCCCCGGAGTGATCGGCGAGCTGCTGATCGGCGCCGATGCCGTAGCGCCACCGCCCGGAACCATCACCACGACGCCGGAATCTTCCGGAATCGCCTGGGCCTGAGCCTGCGCCGGGCGCTTGATGGTCGTCTGGCGAAAACCTCCGGAGGCGGAAATCCGCTCGCTGTTGGACACGGCAGTGCCGGAATCCACGACGGGAATAGAACCGCGCTGCACACTGGCGCAACCGTTGAGCAACGCCAGAGCTGTAATAGCTGGAACCCACCACTTGTTCACGTCAAACCCTCATCGCTTAGTTCATCCAGCCCTTGACCCAATCCATCACCGAGTCGCCGCCTGCGGGGGTTTCTCCCCCACAGGAAGCACCGGGAGGCGGTTCGCTGCCGCGAATATACGGCATCTGCACAGCCCCCGGACAGTTGGCATCGGAGCCCTGCCCGGTACGCGAATCGACCCAGGCCTGAACCACGTTGTCCGGCTGCGGCATATCCAGCGGCAGCGGGTCGGCCTTGCGCATGAAACTGGTCCACACCTGCAAGGCGCCGGTAGCACCGGTAAACGGCGTCTTGCCGTTATCGTCGCGACCCAGCCAGACCACGGCTAGCAGGTCCTGGCTGAAACCGGCGAACCAGCTGTCACGGGAATCGTTACTGGTACCGGTCTTGCCCGCCAACGCTAGAGTCTTGGGCAACACGTTGTACACCGAGCTGCCGGTGCCCTCGCGCATCACCCGCTGCATCGCGCTTTGAATCAGATAGATCGAACCGGCATCAAAACGCTGCTGAATCTGGAACGGATAGCGCTTGAGCGGCTCGCCTTCCGCTGTCAACACGCTGCGAATCCCGCGCATCGGCGTATTGAAACCGCCATTGGCCAGCGTCTGGTACATGGTCGCCACTTCCATCGGGCTCATGCCCCCCGCCCCCAGCAGCATCGATGGGAAGGCCGGGAACTCGCGGGTCACCCCCAGGCGCCCAAGGGTCTTCAGGACATTGGGCACACCCACTTCCAGGCCGAGCCGCGCAGTAGACAGGTTGTAGGAGTGAGCCAGGCCCTGGTACAGGAACACCGTCCCGTGGGAGCGCCGGTCATAGTTCTGCGGCTTCCACACCTGGCCGTCTGCGCCTTTTACCGAGAACGCCTCATCCGACAGCCAACTGGTCAGGGTGTACTGGCTGGGCTTTTCCAGGGCGGTCAGGTAGACCGCCGGCTTGATCAGCGAGCCCACCGGGCGCACCGCATCCAAAGCCCGGTTGAAACCGGCAAAGCTGGCTTGACGACTGCCGATCATGGCCTGGACCTCACCGGTTTCCGGGTTGGTCACCACCATCGCCGCCTCGACGTCTTCCGAGCCCTTGCGCCCGGCCAGGCGCTTGAAGGTGTCGTTGACCGAGGCTTCAGCCTTCATCTGCAGGATCGGATCGAAACTGGTGAAGATCCGCAGGCCTTCTTCAGTCAAGTCTTCATCACGATAGTCTTCGCGCAACTGACGTTTGACCAGGTCGAGGAAACCGGGGAAGGAACTGTCCGCCAGGCTGCCGCGCTTGGTGACGCCCAGCGGCATCTTCTTGGCCGCCTCCACCTGTTCCGGGGTAGCCACGCCCTGCTGCGCCAGCAGATCGAGCACCAGGTTACGCCGTTCCAGGGCACGTTCCGGGTAGCGCCGCGGGTTGTAATAGGAAGGCCCTTTGACCATCCCGACCAACAGCGCCACCTGGTGCAACTTGAGTTCGGACAGGGGTTGGCTGAAGAAGAACTGGCTGGCCAGACCGAAACCGTGCACAGCACGCTGACCGTCCTGGCCGACGAAGACCTCGTTGAGGTAGGCCTCGAGAATCTCGCGCTTGTCGTAATGCAACTCCAGCAACAACGCCATCATCGCTTCATTGAGCTTGCGCGACAGGCTGCGCTCGTTGGTCAGGAAGAAGTTTTTCACCAACTGCTGGGTCAGGGTACTGCCGCCCTGGCGCATCTGGCCGGCCGAGGTGTTGACCCAGATCGCACGGGCAATCGACTTGGGCGACACCCCGTGGTGTGAATAGAAGTCGCGGTCTTCCACCGCCACCAGAGTTTCCAGCAGATACGGCGGAACCTGATCGATCTTGATCAGGATCCGGTCTTCGAGGTTCTTCGGGTACAGGCCGCCGATCAGCAATGGCTCCAGGCGCACCACCGCGAGCTTGGCCCCCTTGCTGCCGGACAGTTCCGCCACGTAATCGCCGGAGAAGCGCACGCGCACTGGCTGAGCCTGCTCCAGCCCTTCATAGAACTGGAAGCCGCGGGTGTTCAGGTCCACGGTATTGCCATTGACCGAGGCTGCGCCCGGGCCGTTGGCGACACTTTCACGGCGATAGCCCAGAGCGTCGAGCTCCGTGAGGAAATCGTCCTTGCTGAGCTTTTGTCCGACGAACAGCTCAAGCGGGCGGGCGTAGACCTTGGCCGGAATGGTCCAGCGCTTGCCGGAGAATTTTTCCTGGACCACGGCATCGAGGTAAACCGCAAAGCCGGCGAGCACCACCAGACCGACCAGGCTGAGCTTGAGGGCCCAGCCCAGCCAGGGGCGCAGGCCACCAGACGGCGTTTTTTTAGCAGAACGAGGGGATCGGGTACGAGTCATGGCGGCGGATTATACGCACTTTATTCATCGTCAACATGCGCCACCCGAGGTTTGCCTTAGTGCGCTCAACGGCCATAATGACGCCCTCGATTTTCCCGACTCTGAAGGATCGCCTGTGAGCCAGTCACTGATCGCTGCCCTGCAAAACCCAGCCTTGTTTCCTCATCCCGTAGAAGGGTTTCAGGTCATCGAAACCCACATTTCCTGGGTTCTGCTCACCGGCCCCTTTGCCTATAAAGTGAAGAAGCCGGTCAATTTCGGCTTCCTCGACTTCACCAGCCTGGACGCCCGCGAGCACTTCTGCGGCGAAGAGCTGCGCCTGAACCAGCGCCTGACCGACGACCTGTACCTGGAAGTCTTGCCGATCACCGGTAGCGCCGAAGCCCCGGTACTGGGCGGCGAAGGTCCGGCTATCGAATACGTACTGAAAATGCGTCAGTTCCCGCAAAGCCAGTTGCTCAGCACCTTGCAGGCCAACAGTGAGCTGACCACGGCGCACATCGATGAGATGGCCAGGCAGATCGCCCACTTCCACCTCAACGCGCCCAGGGTTCCCGCTGAGCATGAAGCCGGCACCCCGGAGAGCGTGATGGCTCCGGTGCGTCAGAACTTCGAGCAAATCCGCCCGTTCCTCAGCGACAAGGCCGACCTGCAACAACTTGAAGCCCTGGAGGCCTGGGCCGAAACCAGCTTCGAACGCCTCAAGCCTCTGCTGGCCCAACGCAAGAGCGAAGGTTTCATCCGTGAATGCCATGGCGATATCCACCTGGGCAACGCCACCCTGATCGACGGCAAGGTGGTGATTTTCGACTGCATCGAATTCAACGAACCGTTTCGTTTCACCGACGTCTACGCCGATACCGGCTTCCTCGCCATGGACCTGGAAGACCGTGGCCTCAAGAGCCTGGCGCGACGCTTCATCAGCCAGTACCTGGAGCTGACCGGCGACTACCAGGGCCTGGAGCTGCTCAATTTCTACAAGGCCTACCGTGCACTGGTACGCGCCAAGGTCAGCCTGTTCAGCATGCCTGCCGATGCCACGCCGGTGCAGCGCGCCACCACCCTGCGCCAGTACCGCAACTACGCCAATCTGGCGGAAAGCTACAGTACGATTCCATCGCGTTTCCTGGCCATCACCTCAGGCATCTCGGCAGTCGGCAAGAGCCGCGTGGCCATGCGCCTGGTAGAGGCACTGGGCGCCGTTCGCCTGCGCTCCGACGTAGAGCGCAAGCGCCTGTTCGGCGAGCAACAGGTGCCCAACGACCCACACGCTGGCATCTATAGCAGCGAAGCCAGCAGCGCCACCTACGCGCGCCTGCATGAAATCGCCGAAACCATCCTGCGTGCCGGCTACCCGGTAGTGATCGACGCGACCTACCTCAAACGTGCCCAGCGCGATGCCGCGGCCAAAGTGGCCGAGGCCACTGGAACGCCCTGCCTGATCATCGACTGCAACGCTCCTGAGGCGGTGGTTGCCAGCTGGCTGGCCCAGCGTCAGGCCGATCAGAACGATCCATCCGACGCCACTCTGGAAGTGATTGCCAACCAGCAAGCCACTCGCGAAGCGCTGACCGACGAAGAGCTGCTGCGCAGCAAGCGCATAGAAACCAACGAAAGTGGCAGCCTGGACGCCCTGGTTGCCAACATTCGCCAACGCCTCCCAGGCCTGTAAACGGTCATTTCAGCCGTGAAGTGGCAAAGACTTCACGGCTGAAAAATAGTGGCACTATACTGGCGTCATAAATCCAACACTGGTGACGTCGCCATGAGCCAACCAAAACTTCTCGACACCCCGCTTTACGCCCTGCTGCATAAAGACGACATCGTCGGCTTCAACCGCGAACGCCCGAAAGATCAACCCATCGATATGCGCGGCGGTGATTTCCGCGGCCTCGACCTGCGGGAGCTGAACGCACAAGGCATCGATTTCACTGACGCCTACTTTCGTTCCTCGGATCTGCGTGGGCTGGACTTGAGAAACGCGTCCATGGAAGGCGCCAGCCTCGCCCATGCACAGATTTCCGGCGCCTATTTTCCGGTGGAACTGAGCGCCGACGAGATTCTCATGTCGGTCAATTTCGGCACGCGCCTGCGTTACCGCACTCGCTGACCCTCAGCCTGTCCTTGTCCGGCGCTCTGTCCAGCGCCGGCCCTGCTCCACTCTCTCGCCTGCGCCCCTCCCTCCCTTCGATCTTCACTGCTGCGCCCTTAGAAGCATTTGCGTCAAACCCGACCAAAGAACAGCGTGTTTTCTACTGAGCGCTACACTCCTCTGAGGCTGCCCACTCACCATTCGGCCATCGCCAGGAGGCTTAATGAATGATGAACTGCAACACTTGAAGAACCTTGGCAAGACATCGGCACAATGGCTGCATGCAGTGGGCATCCATAGCGCTTCCGACTTGCGCCGCCTGGGCGCGGTAGACGCCTACCGGGCCGTGCGGACCCGTGGTTTTCGTGCATCGAAAGTCTTGCTCTATGCCATTGAGGGCGCCCTGATGGACATGCACTGGAACGATCTTCCCGCCGAACGCAAAGAGGCGTTGAACAAGCAACTGGACGCCATTTCCTCTCGTCACAAAAACTGACTGGCAGAGCCGAATGTATCTAATGGGGGAGCAGCCGGCTTACGCCGACGCCTTGATCAACAGACTGCAAAGCATTCCGCCGCAATTGCTGGACGGGCTTGCGCCCAGCGGCCCGACGTTGGAGCTTGGCCCCATCGCTCAGCTGTCCAGCGTATTGCCCGGCGATCAGTTGTTCCTGCTGGCAAGTGGCGTGATCCAGGCCAGTGTCGAAGAGCGGCCCCTGTTCTACCTGCATGAAGGCGACCTGGTGGGACTGCGGCGCGGTATCGAACACCCGCAGTGGCAACTGCACTGCGATACGCCGCTGCAACTGATTCCCTATCTGAGGACTGAAGTGTTTCGGCATATCCAGGCCGACGTACAACGCTCGGAACTGCTCGTACAGTACCTGATCGGCCAGACCGCCCTGCTGTCCGATGCCATTGCCCGCCTCAAGCCGCCAGAATTGCGCAGCAGCAACGGCTTCAAGCGCGTGGAGGCGGGCGAAAGGCTGATTACCCAGGGGGATGAGGCAGATCATGTGTTTGTCATACTCGAAGGCCATGCACAGGCTTTCGTCGACGGGCACAAGGTCGGCGACGTCCCCAAGGACGAGATTTTCGGCGCCATGGCGGTGTTCACCGGAGAAAAGCGCAGCGCCAGCGTGATCGCCAGCGAACCCAGCACAATCATGCTGATTCCCAAGGATCAGTTTCTCAGCCTGACCCAGAGCAATCCGCGCATTGCCCACAGCCTGATCGAAAGCATGGCGCGCCGCATCGACCTGCTGAACAAGGAAGTGACCCGGCTCATGACGTTGAACACCCCGAACTGACCCCGGATCCCAGGCAGATCCAAACGAACGTTTGGCAAAATGTGCAGAAATCTGAAAAGCCGTGTTGACTTCGAAATGAGAATCGTTATGATTATCACAACTGGTCGCGAGATCAGTCGATAACCTGGAAGACCAGTGGTTCGGACTCTCAGATTATCTCCTCATCAGGCTAATCACGGTTATTTGACCCGGCTCTTGCCGGGTCTTTTTTTGCCCGCAGAAAAGCCCTCCGATCAGGGCCTCAGTTGCGCACAATAGTCCTTGGCGGGCTGGGGCGGCGTATACCAGACGTAGTCGGCCGATGCCGCGGCAACCGGATGCCCCTGCTCCGCCAGAATCAACACCACCACCTCCTGGGTTCGGTCCAGATCGGCAATATGCAGGGGCACGCCAAGATCCCTGCGACCGTGAAACGCCCCGGCCAGCAACAGGGCCGGAGCCGGAGCCGCCAGCAGTTGCTCAGCCATACGCCGATCCCGTTGCTGCTGCACTGCCCTCATTGCCGGCACCTGGCTCTCGGGCAGCAAGCCACAGTGCGACTCGCGAATTTGCCCGGCCAATGCCTCGATCACCGACGGTGCGTTGCTCCGTGTGCCGGTCAGGACGGGCGCCCGTGCATAAATGTCACGCACCTCCTGACGATCCAGATTGGCAGCGAGCAAGGGGTAGGGCTGACGCAGGGCAAAACCCACCAGCGGCCCGTAGAGGCTCCAGTCCCAGCCTGATTGCCAGGCCAACCTGCCAGGCAGGTCATCAGGCAAACGCCCCCCATCAATGGAGCGCTTTACCCCATCGACTTCTGGCTGCTGATCCGGGTTGAGCATTTCCAGCAACAGGCTGCCCTGCGGCCGCTCCCGGGCCATGGAGCGCAAGAGCCAGAGTTGCAAGGCATGATGATCGGGATTGTCATGCTGCTCGCCAATGATCACTCGGGGAGCCCGTGCCAGGCGACCTACCAGTTCGACAGGGGTCAGCGCCTGGGCACTGCGCAGATCAATGATACTGCCGGGCGCCGAAGCCACCGGCGGCGGCAGGATCCCCGGCATGCTGTGACAAGCGGCCAGCAGCAGGGCCAGCAACAACGGCAATATGCGCATCAGGTCTCTCCGGGCTTCGCCTCAACGGGCGATGATCAACGGGTGCCCGCGCTCGGGATGCTCCTGCACCAGAACTTCCAGGCCGAACACCGCCTTCAGGGGCTCAGGCCGCAGTACCGCGGTCGGTGTTCCCAATGAATGCGGTCGGCCGCCTTCAAGCAACAAGACCCGGTCACAATAACGTGCAGCCAGATTCAGGTCATGCAGGATGACCAGCACCGCCGCGCCGCGGTCGGCGAAGGCACGAATGGCCTGCAAGGTGACGTGCTGGTGCAAGGGGTCGAGTGCAGAAGTCGGCTCATCCAGCAGCAGGTTGTGCCCTGGCTGGCCCGGCCACAGTTGCGCCAGGACCCGTGCCAGGTGCACCCGCTGGCGCTCGCCGCCGGACAGCGCGAGATAGCTGCGCCCCGACAGGTGCGCCACATCGGCCGCATTCAAAGCAGCGTTGACGATTTCCTCATCACGCACACGCCCGGTCTGATGGGGCAAACGCCCCAGTGCCACCACCTCCTCCACACAAAAGGCGAAATCCAGGCTCGAAGCCTGGGGCAGCACGGCCAAGCGCTGCGCACGCTCGGCGCCCGACCAATGAGCCAGTTCCTGATCATCCAGCAGCACCTGCCCCTGATAAGCCGCCAGTTCGCCACTCAAGCCCCCCAAGAGGCTGCTTTTACCTGCGCCATTAGGACCGAGGACTCCCAGCACCTCGCCCGGCAGCAACTGCAGGTCGATGCCAGCCAGGACGTCTTTGCCGCCGCGCCGCACATGCAGGTTCTCGACTCGCAGCATCAGGCACGCCCTCGCAACAACAGGTACAGAAAGAATGGCGCACCGATAAAGGCCGTGACGATACCGATGGGCAACTCGGCAGGCGCCAGCGCCAGACGCGCCACCAGGTCGGCCAGCAGCAGGAGGCTGGCTCCGGCCAGGATCGAGGCCGGGAGCAAGGTCCGGTGGTCCGGACCCGACAACAGGCGCACCAGATGCGGCACCACCAGGCCGACAAAACCGATCATTCCCGCCGCCGCCACGGCAGCGCCCACACCCAGGGCGGTGCAGAACACCAGCTCGCGCTTGAGACCTTCGACATCGATACCCAGGTGCTTGGCCTCGGATTCGCCCAACAGCAGTGCATTCAACGCCTTGGCCCGGCGCGGCAACCACAGCGCAACCGCGGCGGTCACCAGCAGCAAGGGCCACAAGCGCTGGTAACTGGCACCATTCAGGCTGCCCAGGTTCCAGAAAGTCAGAGTGCGCAACGTGGCATCGTCCGCCAGATAGGTGAACAACCCCACCGCCGAACTGGCCAGCGCCGTCAGGGCAATCCCCGCCAGCAGCATGGTTGCCACATGGGTCTGCCCGTTGCGCCGCCCCAGGCGATACACCAGCGCCGTCACCCCCAGGCCGCCAAGGAAGGCACACAGGGAGAGCAAATAAGGGCCAACAGCCTCTGGCAGGCCGCCGAACATCGAGCCGCCAACAATGGCGATGGCCGCCCCCAATGCTGCACCACTGGAAACCCCCACCAACCCCGGGTCCGCCAGGGGGTTGCGAAACAGCCCCTGCATGGCGACCCCGGACAGCGCCAGAACTCCGCCCACCGCAAGACCGAGCAGAGTCCGAGGCAAGCGAATCTGTCCCAGGATCAGTTCCGCCTGCTCCAGCCCCTGCCCGTCGATCGGCAATCCAAGCAGGCGCAAGGCGGCACGCAAGGTATCAAACAAGGGCAGGCTGACAGGCCCCAGGGCCAGGGACAGCCAGATCGCCACAAGGCACAGCACACCCAGCCCGATAAATAGTGTTCGAGGCTTGACCTGACGACTCATTGGGCCGGCTTGGCCTGGGGATAAAAGGCGCTGGACAGGCGTTTCAGGCTATCAGGCAAGCGAGGGCCCAGGCCTCCCACCAGCAAGGTCGGGTCCAGTTCCACCACCCGCCCGGCCTTGGCCGCCGGTGTGGATGCCAGCACCGGGTTCTCCTTGAACAGTGCGGCACGAGCGGCATCGCCGGTCAGGCTGCGGTCGGAGAACACCAGCACATCCGGATTCAAGCCCGCCAGGGATTCGACCGAGAACGGCTTATAGCCGGTATGAGTCGCCAGGTTGCGCCCGCCGGCCTGTTGCAATAGCCAATTCGCGGCGGTGTCCTTGCCGGCGATCAGGGGTTTGCCGCCGGCATGCCCGAGCAACAACAGCACCCCGGGCGCAGCGTGCTGCGCTTGAGCCTGGGTGACCCAGGCCTGCTGCTGCCCAAGTTGTTGCTGATAGCCCTGGAACAGTTGCCCGGCCTGCTCTTCTCGGCCCAGCAACAGGCCCAGGTGCTGCAGGGTAGCTTGCAAAGTCGGCAAGTCGGCCTGGGCGGAAAACAGTTCGACCTTGACCCCGGCACTGCGGATCTGCGAAAGCACTGACGGCGGCCCCATCTCCTCGGTACCCACCAGAATCTGCGGCCGCAGGCTGAGAACGCCTTCGGCCGACAACTGACGCTGATAGCCGATGCTCGGCAGCGCCTTGAGCGACTCCGGGTGCTGGCTGGTGGTATCGACGCCCACCAGCTTGGACTCGGCCCCCAAAGCCGTTATCCACTCGGACAAGGCCCCACCGGCACTGACCCACCGCTGTGGCAACTCATCAGCGGTGGCCCACTGGCTCACCAGCAATCCGGCACAGAACGCAATGGCGCAGGCACTCAGGCGCATAAGTACATTTCCTTCATCAAAGTGGGGCCCGCGCAGCTGCTGTCCATGTGACATGCCGGACAAGCCGGGCATCGAAAGGAACAAACGTCCCGTAACAGGCGGGGCGGCCATTTGATAATTGTTTTCATTTAGCCGTCAAGCGCCGACATGTTTCATCCTGCAGCCGGAAAGAAACTGTGACAGCCTGGACGCAGAGCCTTCGGACCAAGAGGATAGCCATGAAATTTCTTTGCGCCGGCAGCGATCTGCCCGAAGCCGGCAGCCGGGGCTTCCAGCTCGCGGGGCTGAAGCTGTTCGCCGTGCGGCGCGAGCAGCGGGCCTATGTCTATGCCAATCGCTGCCCGCACCGGGGGGTGGCGCTGGAGTGGCAGGCTGACCAGTTCCTCGACCCCAGCGCCAGCCTGATCCAGTGCGCCACCCATGGCGCCCTGTTTCTTATCGAGAGCGGAGAGTGCGTGGCCGGACCTTGCGCCGGCCAGTTCCTGGAGAGCATCGGCTGCCGTGAAGACAGCCAGGGGATCTGGGTGGACCTCTAATCCCCGAGCAACACTTCAAGACGCCGGTCGATGCACACCTGCTCGGCCGTCAGGCGCACACCGTAGGCCAGCACCTCAACCCCCGCCGCGCGGGCTTCGCGCAAGGCGGCGGCGTAACCCGGATCGATCTCCTGCGCCGGCCGCACCGCGTCGATGCCCGAAAGGTTGACGCAATACAGCTGAACCGCCCGCACGCCCTCCCGGGCCAGGCTCGCCAGTTCCCGCAGGTGCTTGGCGCCGCGCCGGGTCACCGCATCGGGAAACGCCGCCACCGGCGTACCATCGAAGCCCAGGGTGACGCTTTTGACCTCGACATACGCCGGACCGTCCGGGTAATCCAAGCGAAAATCGATACGGCTGTTCTCTTGCCCGTAAGGCACCTCGCGCTTGAGCCCGATGAAGCCGTTCAACTCGCTGATAAGCCCCGCCCGCAAGGCTTCCTCCACCAGCCCGTTGGCCCGCCCGGTGTTGACGCAGGCCAGGCGGCCTTGAGGGGTTTCGCTGATTTCCCAGGTGCCCGGCAACTTGCGCTTGGGGTCATTGGAGCGGCTGAACCACACCTGCCCGCCCTCGACCATGCAATTGAGCATCGAGCCGGTATTGGGGCAATGGATGGTCAACAGCTCGCCGGTGGTGGTTTCGATGTCTGCCAGGAAGCGCTTGTAACGACGCAGCAGACGCCCTTCTTCCAGGGGAGGATCGAAGCGCATCAGGCGTGCCAGCTCTGCAGGCCACGGGCGATACGCTCAACCGCCTCCTGCAGGCGTTCCAGGCTCTGGGTATAGGCAAAGCGCACATGATGGCCAGCCTGATGCCGGCCGAAGTCCAGGCCAGGGGTAAAGGCCAGGTGCTCGGTTTCCAGGAAGTGCCGGCAAAAGGCGAAGGCATCACCGCCGAAGGCGCTGATGTCCGCGTACAAGTAGAACGCACCTTCAGGTTCCACGGCGATGCCGAAGCCCAACTCACGCAAGGCCGGCAACAGGAAATCCCGGCGGCGCCCGAACTCGGCGCGACGCTCCTCGAGGATCTCCAGGGTCTGGGGCTCGAAGCAAGCCAGCGCCGCATACTGGGCCATGCTCGGCGCACTGATGTAGAGGTTCTGTGCCAGCTTTTCCAGTTCACCCACGGCTGCCGGCGGAGCTACCAGCCAGCCCAGGCGCCAGCCGGTCATGCCGAAATATTTGGAGAAACTATTGAGGACAAAAGCGCTGTCATCCACTTCCAGAACGCTGGCGGCATCGGTGCCATAGGTCAGGCCGTGGTAGATCTCGTCCACCACCAGATGCCCGTTGCGAGCCTTGATCGCGGTGGACAACCCCGCCAACTCGTCCCGGCTCAGGACCGTACCGGTGGGGTTCGCCGGCGAGGCCACCAGGGCGCCCACGCTGTCCTGATCCCAATAGCGCTCCACCAGGTCCGGCGTCAGTTGGTAACGCACATCCGGCCCCACCGGGACCAACTGCGCAGCGCCTTCCACCAGACGCAGAAAATGCCGGTTGCACGGATAACCCGGGTCCGCCAGCAGCCAGTGCTTGCCCGGGTCCACCAACAGGCTGCTGGTCAACAGCAAGGCACCGGAACCACCGGGGGTGATCATGATCCGCTCAGGATCGATGTCCAGGCCGTAACGCTGCTGATAAAAGCCGGAAATCGCCCCTCGCAGCTCGGGAATTCCGCGGGCTGCGGTGTAGCGCGTCTTGCCGGCGCTCAGCGCGGCCTGCCCGGCCTTGATGATCGGCTCGGCGGTGGTGAAGTCCGGTTCGCCGATTTCCAGGTGAATCACATCATGCCCGGCGGCTTGCAGCTCATTGGCGCGGGCCAGCAAGGCCATGACATGGAAAGGTTCGATAGCGCGACTACGCGCACTGTAGGGCTGAGCCATTAGCCTTCCTTCATTGATTCGAGGGGGGAGCAAAGGACCGATTCTACCCATCTGACCAAGCCCGGGAGAACCCAGGCGGATCCGAGCGGTCTGTTGCTTGCGCCAACTGGCGCCAACACAACCCGCAGACTTGACTAAAATCAATGATTGAACGAACCGATCAGCAAGCCATGTCAGGCTTTTCCCATGTCCATGGACGAAGCAGGACATAGGCTCGACAACCGGGAGTAGCGCGCTCTGGTTTGATCTGGTAAGTTCGCCCGCTTGCAGCCGCAGGGCCGGCAAGTGTCGGAGATGGAGCAATCCTGCGCAATGGATTACAAGAGTAGAGGCGGTCCATTCATGCCCACCCAAGCAAAGCAACAGATTCAATCGATCAGCGGTTTTGAACCTTATGTTGAAACTGCGGGCGAAGAGTACATGGGCAAGCCCATGCGCGAGCACTTCACCAAGATCCTGAACAAGTGGAAACAGGACTTGATGCAGGAAGTCGACCGCACTGTTGATCACATGAAAGACGAAGCGGCCAACTTCCCCGACCCGGCTGACCGTGCCAGCCAGGAAGAAGAGTTCAGCCTCGAACTGCGGGCCCGTGATCGCGAGCGCAAGTTGATCAAGAAGATCGACAAGACCCTGCAACTGATCGAAGACGAAGAATACGGCTGGTGCGAATCCTGCGGCGTCGAGATCGGCATCCGCCGGCTGGAAGCCCGCCCAACCGCCGACATGTGCGTCGACTGCAAGACACTGGCGGAAATCAAGGAAAAACAGGTCGGCAAATAATCGCCGGCTGGAACCTGAAACGGAGCGTACCCACGCTCCGTTTTCGTTTCCGCCGCCCTGTAGGAGCGAGCTCGCTCGCGAAAGCGATCCCCCGGAACATCGTCACCCTTCATGACTGCCTCCACACCCTCCTCGTACATAGGGCGCTTCGCCCCCACTCCCAGCGGCTATCTGCATTTCGGCTCTCTGGTTGCCGCGCTGGCCTCCTATCTTGATGCCCGCGCCGTCGGTGGCCGCTGGCTGCTGCGCATGGAGGACCTTGACCCGCCTCGGGAAGAGCCCGGTGCCCAGGCGGCCATTCTCAAGGCTCTGGAAAGCTACGGTTTCGAATGGGATGGGCAGATGATCCGTCAGAGCGATCGTCACGACGCCTATGCCGAAGTCCTCAATCGCCTGTTCCAGCAGGGCCTGGCCTATGCCTGCACCTGTTCGCGCAAACAGCTGGAGCCCTACCACGGCATTTACCCGGGACTGTGCCGCAACCTCGGCCACGCCCAGGACGACGCCGCGATCCGCCTGCGGGTCCCCGAACTGGAGTATCGCTTCCTCGACCGGGTCCAGGGCGAATACCGCCAGCACCTGGGCCGGGAAGTCGGGGACTTCGTGATCCGCCGCCGCGACGGCCTCTACGCTTACCAACTGGCCGTGGTGCTCGACGATGCCTGGCAAGGCATCACTGATATCGTGCGCGGCGCCGACCTGCTGGATTCCACACCGCGCCAGCTGTACCTGCAGGAACTGCTGGGCCTTTTCCAGCCCCGCTACTTGCATGTGCCGCTGATCACCCAGCCGGACGGGCACAAACTGGGCAAGTCCTACCGCTCGCCCCCGCTGACCGCGGATCAGGCCCCCCCCCTGCTGCTGCGCGCCCTGCGAGCACTGGGCCAGAAGCCACCGGCCGACCTCGATGGCGCCAGCGTCGCGCAGATAATGGCCTGGGGCATGGCCCACTGGGATGCCGCCCTGATTCCACGCACACTGAGCGTGCCGGAAGCGCAATTAAGCTGACGCCACTTGCAGCTTGGCGCCCATCCGTTACCATCGCCGCACGTTTTCGGGCACGCACACAATAAAGAGAGGCCGAGATGTACATCTATCGCTTGGTCCTGCTCCTGGTAGTGGGGATCTATCTGTTCTCCCCCGCCATCATGGATTGGTGGATCGATGCTACTGGCGCCTGGTATCGCCCGTATCTGCTCTGGCTGATTCTGATCGTCGTGACCTTCATCCTGCAGAGCCAAAAAGATGCCGATGAGCTTTAGCCTGACCCAGATGATCCTGATCAGCGCCGCTTACCTGGCGGTACTGTTCGGCGTTGCCTGGATCAGTGAGCGCGGGATGATCCCCCGTTCGATCATTCGCCACCCGCTGACCTACACCCTGTCACTCGGGGTCTATGCCAGTGCCTGGGCCTTCTACGGCACGGTCGGCCTGGCCTACCAGTATGGCTATGGTTTCCTGTCCAGCTACCTGGGGGTTTCCGGGGCCTTCCTGCTGGCACCGGTGCTGCTCTACCCGATCCTGAAAATCACCCGCACCTACCAACTGTCATCCCTGGCCGACCTGTTCGCCTTCCGTTTTCGCAGTACCTGGGCCGGTGCGCTGACCACGATCTTCATGCTGATCGGCGTGTTGCCATTGCTGGCGCTGCAGATCCAGGCCGTGGCCGACTCCATTGGCATTCTCACCCACGAGCCGGTGCAGCATCGGGTGGCGCTGAGCTTTTGCGCGCTGATCACCTTGTTCACGATCTTCTTCGGCTCGCGGCATATCGCCACCCGGGAAAAACATGAAGGCCTGGTGTTCGCCATTGCCTTCGAATCGGTGATCAAGCTGATCGCCATTGGCGGTGTCGGCCTGTACGCGCTGTACGGGGTATTCGACGGCCCGCAGCAACTGGAGCTCTGGCTGCTGCAGAACCAGACCGCGCTTGCCGCCCTGCATACGCCCCTGCAGGAAGGCCCGTGGCGCACCCTGCTACTGGTGTTCTTCGCCTCGGCGATCGTCATGCCGCACATGTACCACATGACCTTTACCGAGAACCTCAACCCTCGCGCCCTGGTCAGCGCGAGTTGGGGGCTGCCGCTGTTCCTGCTGCTGATGAGCCTGGCAGTGCCGCTGATTCTCTGGGCCGGCCTCAAGCTCGGCGCTACCACCAACCCGGAATACTTCACCCTGGGCATCGGCATCGCCGCCAACAGCCCGGCCCTGGCTCTGCTGGCCTATGTCGGCGGGCTGTCGGCCGCCAGCGGCCTGATCATCGTCACCACCCTGGCGCTCTCGGGGATGGCCCTGAACCACCTGGTGCTGCCGCTCTACCAGCCGCCGGCGGAAGGCAACATCTACCGCTGGCTGAAGTGGACCCGCCGCGCCCTGATCGTCGCCATTATCATGGCCGGCTATGCCTTCTACCTGCTGTTGGGCGCTGAGCAGGACCTGGCCAACCTGGGGATCGTGGCCTTCGTCGCCACCTTGCAATTTCTTCCGGGCGTGCTGTCGGTACTGTACTGGCCGACCGCCAACCGCCGGGGCTTCATTGCCGGCCTGCTGGCGGGGATCCTGGTGTGGCTGGTGACCATGCTGCTGCCGTTGATCGGCAACCTGCAGGGTTTCTACATCCCGCTGCTGAACATGATCTACGTCCTGGACGACACCAGTTGGCATATGGCGGCCATCGCCTCGCTGGCGGCCAACGTCCTGATGTTCACCCTGATCTCGCTGTTCACCAATGCCAGCACCGAGGAGGCCAGCGCCGCCGAAGCCTGTGCCGTGGACAACGTGCGCCGTCCGCAGCGCCGGGAACTGCACGCCGCCTCGCCCCAGGAGTTCGCCACCCAACTGGCCAAGCCGCTGGGGGCCAAGGCAGCGCAGAAGGAAGTGGAGCAGGCCCTGCGTGATCTGTATCTGCCCTTTGACGAGCGCCGACCTTACGCCCTGCGGCGCCTGCGCGACCGCATCGAAGCCAACCTGTCCGGGTTGATGGGCCCCAGCGTCGCCCAGGACATGGTGGAAACCTTCCTGCCCTACAAGGCCGGTGGAGAAAACTATGTCACCGAGGACATCCACTTCATCGAAAGCCGGCTGGAGGACTATCACTCGCGCCTCACCGGCCTGGCCGCCGAGCTCGACGCCCTGCGCCGCTATCACCGGCAAACCCTGCAAGAGCTGCCGATGGGGGTCTGCTCCCTGGCCAAGGACCAGGAGATCCTCATGTGGAACAAGGCGATGGAGGAGCTCACCGGCATACCGGCCCAGCACGTGGTGGGCTCGCGCCTGAGCACCATTACCAACCCGTGGAAGGACCTGCTGCAGGGCTTTATCAACCTGCCGGACGAACACTTGCACAAACAGCACCTGGCCCTCGATGGCCAGACCCGCTGGCTGAACCTGCACAAGGCCGCCATCGATGAGCCTCTGGCCCCGGGCAACAGCGGCCTGGTGCTGCTGGTGGAAGACCTGACCGAAACCCAGACCCTGGAAGATAAGCTGGTGCACTCCGAGCGCCTGGCCAGCATCGGGCGCCTGGCGGCCGGGGTGGCCCATGAGATCGGCAACCCGATTACCGGCATCGCCTGCCTGGCGCAGAACCTGCGCGAAGAACGGGAAGAGGACGGCGAACTGACGGAAATCAGCGAGCAGATCCTCGAACAGACCAAGCGCATCTCGCGCATCGTCCAGTCGCTGATGAGCTTCGCCCACGCCGGCAGCCATCAGCACAACGACGAGGCGGTGTGCCTGGCCGAAGTGGCCCAGGACGCCATCGGCCTGCTGGCGTTGAACCGGCGCAATTTCGAGGTGCAGTTCTTCAACCTGTGCGATCCCGACCACTGGGTCGACGGTGATCCCCAGCGCCTTGCCCAGGTACTGATCAACCTCCTTTCCAACGCCCGCGACGCCTCCCCTCCTGGCAGCGCGGTACGTGTCAAGAGCGAGGCTTTCGAGCACACGGTCGACCTGATCGTGGAGGACGAAGGCAGCGGCATTCCGAAGAACATCATGGACCGATTGTTCGAACCGTTTTTCACCACCAAGGACCCTGGGGAAGGCACCGGTCTGGGCCTTGCACTGGTCTATTCCATCGTTGAAGAGCATTATGGACAAATCACCATCGACAGCCCGGCCGATCCTCAAAGCCAACGCGGCACCCGTATCCGGGTGACTCTACCGCGTCATGTCGAAGCGACGTCCGCTGTGAACTGAGACCGTCGAGAGAATTGAATCAATGCCGCATATTCTGATCGTCGAAGACGAAACCATTATCCGCTCCGCCCTGCGCCGCCTGCTGGAACGCAACCAGTACCAGGTCAGCGAAGCCGGCTCAGTGCAGGAGGCACAGGAACGCTTCAGCATTCCCACTTTCGATCTGATCGTCAGTGACTTGCGCCTGCCAGGCGCCCCGGGCACCGAATTGATCAAGCTCGGCCAGGGCACTCCGGTGCTGATCATGACCAGCTACGCCAGCCTGCGCTCAGCCGTGGACTCGATGAAAATGGGCGCGGTGGACTACATCGCCAAGCCATTCGATCACGATGAAATGCTCCAGGCCGTGGCGCGTATCCTGCGGGATCGGCAAAGCGCCGAAAATGCCTCGCCAGACCGTCCGGCCGCCAAGGCTGGCGCGACCACGGAGCGGGCCGGTACGGCTAACAACAATGGCGAAATCGGCATCATCGGCTCCTGCGCGCCCATGCAGGATCTGTACAGCAAGATCCGCAAAGTGGCGCCAACTGATTCCAATGTGCTGATCCAGGGTGAATCCGGTACCGGCAAGGAATTGGTAGCCCGGGCCCTGCACAACCTGTCCAAGCGTGCCAAGGCGCCGATGATTTCGGTGAACTGCGCAGCCATTCCGGAAACCCTGATCGAGTCCGAACTGTTCGGCCACGAGAAAGGTGCGTTCACCGGAGCCAGCGCCGGGCGCGCTGGCCTGGTAGAAGCGGCGGACGGCGGCACCCTGTTCCTCGACGAGATTGGCGAGCTGCCGCTGGAGGCCCAGGCGCGATTGCTGCGAGTGCTGCAGGAAGGCGAAATCCGCCGTGTCGGCTCGGTACAGTCCCAGAAAGTCGATGTGCGCCTGATTGCAGCCACTCACCGCGACCTGAAAAGCCTGTCGAAAATAGGCCAGTTCCGTGAAGACCTGTACTACCGCCTGCACGTGATTGCCCTGAAACTGCCGGCTCTGCGTGAGCGCGGTGCAGACGTCAATGAAATTGCCAATGCCTTTCTGGCCCGCCAGAGCGCGCGCGTCGGCCGCACGGACCTGAAGTTCGCCGCCGATGCAGAACAGGCCATTCGCCATTACTCCTGGCCGGGGAACGTGCGTGAACTGGAGAACGCTGTCGAGCGGGCGGTCATTCTGTGCGAAAGCCCGGAAATCTCGGCCGACCTGCTGGGCATCGACATCGAACTGAGCGACCTGGAAGACGACGACTTCGTCGGTCTGCCCCCACAAGCGGGTAACACCAGCCATGAGCCGACCGAAGACCTGTCCCTGGAGGACTACTTCCAGCACTTCGTCCTCGAACACCAGGACCACATGACCGAGACCGAGCTGGCACGCAAACTGGGTGTCAGCCGCAAATGCCTGTGGGAGCGTCGTCAGCGCCTGGGCATCCCACGGCGCAAGAGTGGGGTCGCCAGCGAAAGCTGAACCACGGCTGATGAAAACGCGGGTAACACTCGCTTTTGTGAAAAAAACTGTTACCTGCTCCATCGCACGTAACAGGAACCGGGGCTAAAGGTAACGAAGCCCCGGTTTTTTTTGCCCTGAAAAACACCCAACAGCACGCCTAACCCCTTGTTTTACTGGGGATCGCAAAAGTTGGCACGGCACCTGCTATATGTTTGGTACAAGAACAATAACAAGCAATGCACAAGACAATAAAAATAAGACGAATCGACTCACGCATAATAAAAACAACACGGCGGAGGCGCAGCTAACTGATTCTTTTGGAGAGGCGTTGTATTTGGGGCTTGCCCCACAACCAGGCCGAGAACAACAAAAACTGCCCTAAGGCAGAGCCTGAACTGGTTGGATCGAAAGGTCATTGCAACTCAGCGATCAAAGCAATCCGTTTGCTCTTGGCTCCCGATTGGGAGGGTCATCCTGGGTAAACCAGATGACAAGGGCGTTTAACAAAAACAAGAAGCCCGAAACCAATAATAAAAATAGAGCACGCAACTATTCTGGGGGAGCTTCGGCTCCCCTTGTGGTTTCCGGAATTCGTGTTTTTACTCCCCCGCCCCCATCCAACCTCGCCAAACCGCAGCTCAGCGCCAGCCTGTACAAGTCGCGGCAGCTTCCTACACCATCCTTCGACTAAATGCTAGAATCCCCGCCCATCATGCGGCCACTCTTCGTTTTGGCCGAATATTCCTTCAAACAGTGCATCCCATGCTGAAGAAGCTGTTCCAGTCATTCCGTTCTCCCTTGCGTCGTACGCAACATAAACGCAGCACGCCTGAAGTGCTCAATAGCAGCCAGCATTCGCTGCAACGTGCCCAGTTCAGCCGGTATGCGGTGAATATCGTCGAACGCCTGCAGAACGCCGGCTACCAGGCCTACCTGGTGGGTGGCTGCGTGCGCGACATGCTGCTCAATATCACCCCCAAGGACTTCGACGTCGCCACCAGCGCCACGCCGGAACAGGTCAAGGCCGAGTTCCGTAACGCGCGCATCATTGGCCGGCGTTTCAAGCTGGTGCACATCCACTTCGGCCGCGAAATCATCGAAGTTGCGACTTTCCGCGCCAATCACCCGCAAAACGAAGACGACGAGGACAGTAACCAGTCATCGCGCAACGAAAGCGGGCGGATCCTGCGGGACAACGTCTATGGCACCCTGGAAGAGGACGCGCAGCGTCGCGACTTCACCATCAATGCCCTGTACTACGATCCGGTCAGCGAACGCATTCTCGATTACGCCAATGGCGTACACGACATTCGCAACAACCTGATCCGCCTGATCGGCGATCCTCGCCAGCGTTATCAGGAAGACCCGGTACGTATGCTTCGGGCAGTACGCTTTGCAGCGAAACTGAACTTCGGCATCGAGAAACACACCGCCGCGCCCATTCGCGAACTGGCACCGATGCTGCGGGAAATCCCCTCGGCACGCCTGTTCGAGGAAGTGCTCAAGCTGTTCCTTTCCGGCTACGCAGCGGACACCTTCGAAATGCTGGTGGACCTGCAACTGTTCGACCCGCTGTTCCCGGCCAGCGCCGAAGCCCTGGAATACAACCCGACCTACACCCACACGCTGATCAGCGAAGCCTTGATCAACACCGACCTGCGGATCAAGCAGAACAAACCCGTGACCCCGGCCTTCCTGTTCGCCGCCCTGCTCTGGCCAGCCCTGCCGGCCCGGGTACTGCGCCTGCAGGAGCGTGGCATGCCGCCGATTCCGGCCATGCAGGAAGCCGCCCACGAGCTGATCGCCGAACAGTGCCAGCGCATCGCTATTCCCAAGCGTTTCACCATGCCGATCCGCGAAATCTGGGATATGCAGGAACGCCTGCCACGGCGCAGCGGCAAGCGCGCCGACCAGTTGCTGGACAATCCGCGCTTCCGCGCCGGCTACGACTTCCTGCTGCTGCGCGAAAGCGCCGGCGAGCAGACCGATGGCCTGGGGGAATGGTGGACCGACTATCAAGACGCCAATGACGCCGAACGCCGCGACATGATCCGCGACCTCAGCGGCAAGGAAGACGCCAGTGGCGCGCCACGCAAGCGCCGGCGCAGCAGCGGTGCCAAGCGCAAACGCAGCGGCGGCGCATCGGGCGAGTAATAGATGGAACGCATCTATATCGGCATGGGCAGCAACCTGGCAGCCCCTGAAGCACAACTGCGCAATGCCATCGAGGCCCTCGCGCAGTTGCCCGAAAGCCGCCTGCACGGCGTATCGGCTTTCTACCAGAGCGACTCATTGCTCCCCGGCCAGCCACGCTACACCAACGCCGTGGCGGCGCTGGACAGCGCGCTGGCGCCGCTAGGGCTGCTGGACGCCTTGCAGGCCATCGAAAACCAGCAAGGTCGCGAGCGAAATGAGCGCTGGGGCCCTCGCACCCTGGATCTGGACATCCTGCTGTTCGGCGATCGACTGATCGATGAACCCCGCCTCAAAGTCCCCCATTACCACATGCAGGCGCGCCCCTTCGTGCTCTACCCCTTGGCGGAACTGGCCCCTGCCGACCTGCAACTGGCTGACGGCCGCACCCTGCGCGAACTGCTCGCTGCCTGCCCATTTGTCGGCCTGGAACGCCTGGCCTGACCGCTGAAACGCATCAGTAACGACGGTAACACTGGCAGCGTAACAATGCGGTAACACATCTAATTGACTTCCCGAGTTCTCCTCACGACTATAGGCGTCCCGTTGCCGCCATCACGGCGCTAAAGGGCGCAATTCAAGTGAGGTCGGTTCGCGGCGAGCCCGGGAAACGCCAGGCAGGGGCAGTTGTGCAACGGCGGTGGCACCCGCTGGCATGGCACCTCTTCTGGGCACAGAATAATGGGCCCGACGCCACAGGCGCGACTCCCGCAAGCCCGTTCAAATCGCTTGGAACCAGGCTGTATAAGCACGACAAAAGACCGTGCGCCTGAATAACGAAGAATCACGCGCGTTACTCGCAGTAGTTTCCAAAGCGCCTGAAATGAGGACCCCTTTCATGCCAGACATCACTCTGACCACCCTGCAAAGCCTCAAGCAGAAAGGTGAGAAAATCACCATGCTGACCTGCTACGACGCGACCTTCGCCCACACCTGCTGCGAGGCGGGCGTCGAAGTCCTGCTGGTAGGCGACTCCCTGGGCATGGTGCTGCAAGGACACGACAGCACACTGCCCGTCAGCACCGCTGACATGGCCTATCACGTCGCGGCGGTCAAACGCGGCAACAACGGGGCACTGATCCTGGCCGACCTGCCATTCATGTCCTACGCCACCACAGAACAGGCCCTGAGCAGCTCGGCGCAGCTGATGCAGGCCGGCGCTCACATGCTCAAGATCGAAGGCGCAGCCTGGCTGGCCGAGCCGGTGCGCCTGCTGAACGAGCGTGGGGTGCCGGTCTGCGTGCACATGGGGCTGACGCCACAGACCGTGAACGTTCTGGGCGGCTACAAGGTCCAGGGCCGCAATGAAAGCCAGGCGCGGCAGATGCGTGCCGATGCCATCGCCCTGGAGCAGGCCGGCGCGGCAATGCTGTTGCTGGAGTGCGTGCCCAGTGAGCTGGCGGCAGAAATCACCCAGGCGGTGAAGATCCCGGTAATAGGTATCGGTGCCGGCAGTGCTACCGATGGCCAGGTTCTGGTGCTCCACGACATGCTGGGGCTGTCCCTCAGCGGTCGCTCGCCGAAGTTCGTGAAGAACTTCATGGCTGGCAAGGACAGCATCCAGGCGGCCTTGAGCGCCTATGTCGAAGAAGTCAAAGCCGTCACCTTCCCTGGCGCCGAACACGGGTTCTCTGCATGAATACAGTCAAAACCGTGCGCGAATTGCGCGCCGCGGTCGCCCGCGCGCGCAGTGAGGGCAAGCGGATCGGCTTCGTGCCCACCATGGGCAACCTGCACAGTGGCCACGCCGCCCTGGTGGCCAAAGCCGCCCAGCGGGTGGACTTCGTAGTCGCCAGCATCTTCGTCAATCCCCTGCAGTTCGGGGCCGGCGAAGACCTGGACAAGTACCCACGCACCCTCGCCGCCGACCAAGAAAAATTGCTGCAAGCCGGTTGCCACCTGCTGTTTGCCCCCAGCGTCGAAGAAATGTACCCCGATGGCATGGCCGGGCAGACCCGGGTCAGTGTTCCACAGCTGTCCGAAGGCCTGTGCGGCGCCAGCCGCCCCGGACATTTCGAAGGCGTGGCGACAGTGGTCACCAAGCTGTTCAACATGGTCCAGCCCGATCTCGCGGTGTTCGGCCAGAAGGACTACCAGCAGTTGGCAGTGATTCGAGCCCTGGTGCATGACCTGAACATGCCGATCCAGATCATCGGCGAGCCAACGGTACGTGCCGCCGACGGCCTCGCCCTGTCGTCGCGCAACGGCTACATGAGTGAAGAACAGCGCGCCATCGCACCGGCGCTGTACCGCAGCCTGAGCCAGATTGCCCAAGCCATCAGAAACGGCGAACGCGACTATTCCAAGCTTGTGGCCGAACAACAGCAGCAGCTTGAAGCCGCCGGCCTGCGCCGTGACTACCTGGAAATCCGCCAGGCACAGAACCTGCGTCCGGCCACCGCGCAAGACCGTGAACTGGTGATTCTTGTGGCAGCCTATCTGGGCGCGACACGGTTGATCGACAACCTGCACCTGGACCTCGACACACCGGCATAAACGCCCGATTGCCCGAACTCCAACCTTCGGGCAAACTGCCGCCGGCTGGGGCCTGCAGCCCATAACTGCGGGCCCCCTTCGAGGATCCGCCCCAGGGAACACCCCATGTACATCACATGTTCAAGGCCAAGGCCGGTGATCGAGCGCCCCTCTGCGCCTACGCTCCCTGCAGTGAAGCCGAGTGGCTCGACTTCAGGCCGCGCATGCTGCACATGGCCCCTGGCAATGAGCAGAGCCTTACCAGCCCTGCGATTGCGGATCAGGCCGCCTCACGCTTCCCCCTATTTCTACCCATTGAAAGCCCAAATCCAGACCAGGCAGGCCCGCTGAGTACAAAATAGTACTGGCCACCAGTCGGACAAAGCCAAGACAGAACAGCACGCTGGAGTTACTGTTATCCCCTCCAGTGATTAAACGTATCAGCACAGGGCCGGCCCAACGGGTCCTTGAGACCGCGCAGGACGTTCCGGGCTTTTCAGTGTCCAAAAGGCAGTTCAAGCAAAAGGAAAACCGCAGCGATGGCGTACTACCGCACTCCTCATGACGTTACCGCTCTGCCCGCCTGGCAAGCGTTGAAAGACCACCGCCAAGCCATGCAGGATTTCAGCATGCGCGAAGCGTTCAATGCCGATCCGCAGCGCTTCAGCCAATTCACCCTGAGCAGCTGCGGGCTGTTTCTCGACTATTCGAAGAACCTGATCACCAGCGAAACCCGCGATCTGCTGGTGAACCTGGCCAAGGAAGTCGGCCTCTCAGACGCCATCAAGTCAATGATCACCGGCGAATTGGTCAACGCTTCCGAAGGCCGCCCGGCCTTGCACACCGCACTGCGCCGCCCGGTGGGCGACAAGCTGTCGGTGAACGGTGTCAACGTGATGCCCGAAGTGCACAAGGTACTGAACCAGATCACCGAGCTGGTGGGTCGCATCCACGACGGCCTGTGGCGCGGCTACACCGAGAAGCCCATCACCGACGTGGTGAACATCGGCATCGGCGGCTCCTTCCTCGGCCCGGAGCTGGTCTCCGAAGCGCTGTTGTCCTACGCCCAGAAAGGCGTGCGCTGCCATTACCTGGCGAACATCGATGGCAGCGAGTTCCATGAGCTTTCTGCAAAAATCCGTGCAGAAACCACGCTATTCATCGTTTCCTCCAAGTCTTTCAACACCCTCGAAACCCTGAAGAACGCCCAGGCAGCACGGGCCTGGTACCTGGCCCAGGGCGGCTCGGAGGCCGAACTGCACCGCCACTTCATCGCCGTGTCGAGCAACAATGCGGCGGCAGTGGCCTTCGGCATTCGCGAAGAGAACATCTTCCCGATGTGGGACTGGGTCGGCGGGCGCTACTCGCTGTGGTCCGCCATCGGCCTGCCGATCGCCCTGGCCATCGGCATGTCCAACTTCAAGGAGCTGCTGTCCGGTGCCTACACCATGGACCAGCACTTCCAGAGTGCCCCGTTCGAACAGAACATGCCGGTGCTGCTGGCGCTGCTGGGCGTGTGGTACGGAAATTTCTGGGGCGCGCAAAGCCACGCGATCCTGCCGTACGACCACTACCTACGCAATATCACCAAGCACTTGCAGCAACTGGACATGGAATCCAACGGCAAGAGCGTGCGCCAGGACGGCACCCCAGTGGCCACCGATACCGGCCCGGTGATCTGGGGCGGCGTGGGTTGCAACGGTCAGCACGCCTATCACCAGTTGCTGCACCAGGGCACCCAGTTGATCCCGGCCGACTTCATCGTGCCGATCGTCAGCTTCAACCCGGTGGCCGACCACCATCAATGGCTGTACGCCAACTGCCTGTCCCAGAGCCAGGCACTGATGCTGGGCAAGACCCGCGCCGAAGCCGAGAGCGAACTGCGCGAGAAAGGCCTGAGCGAAGCCGAAATCGCGAAACTGGCACCGCACAAGGTGATTCCCGGCAACCGTCCGAGCAACACCCTGGTGGTGGAGCGCATCAGTCCGCGGCGCCTTGGCGCACTGGTGGCGCTGTATGAACACAAGGTCTTCGTGCAAAGCGTGGTCTGGGGCATCAACGCCTTCGACCAATGGGGCGTGGAGCTGGGCAAGGAGCTGGGCAAAGGCGTCTACAACCGCCTGGTCGGCAGCGACGAAACCCTGGCCGACGACGCCTCGACCCAAGGCCTGATCAACTACTTCCGCGGCCGTCACCGCGGCTGATACGACCCTGTCACCCCAGGAGCCGGCCACACCGGCTCCTGTCCGGGCCCCCCGGTCCTTCCCCACTTGAACCTTCCCGACACTTGTGCGCACCCTTATGACTTGTCGCAAAACAAGAATAAGGAACCGTCATGTTCGATATCAGCACTTTTCCCAAAGCCGATGCCGTCCGCCGGGCGGCACAAATGAGTCAGGACGACTACCACCACCTCTACCGCCAGTCCATTGAGCAACCGGACCAGTTCTGGGCCGAGCAGGCCAGGCGCTTCCTGCACTGGAGCAGCCCCTGGGACAGCGTCCACAGCCACGACATGCGCACCGGCGAGGCCAGCTGGTTTCGCGGTGGCCAACTCAACGTCAGCTACAACTGCATCGACCGTCATCTGGAAAAACGCAGCCATCAGGCGGCGATCATCTGGGAAGGTGACAACCCGGCAGACTCCCAGCGCATCACCTACCAGGAACTCCACGACCGGGTCTGCCGTCTGGCCAACGTGCTGAAAAGCCGTGGCGTGAAGAAGGGCGACCGGGTGTGCATCTACATGCCGATGATTCCCGAAGTGGCCTACGCCATGCTCGCCTGCACCCGGATCGGCGCGGTGCACTCGGTGGTGTTCGGCGGTTTTTCCCCGGAGGCCCTGCGCGACCGCATTCTCAACGCCGACTGCCGCACCGTGATCACCGCTGACGAAGGCGTGCGCGGCGGCAAATTGATTCCGCTGAAGAGCAACGTCGACAAGGCGCTGCTCAGTTGCCCGGATGTCAGCAGCGTGCTGGTGGTCGAACGCACCCGCAACCCGGTGAACTGGGTGCCAGATCGCGACATTTCCTATGAACAGGCCGTGGCTGGCGCCAGCAACCAATGCGCCCCCGAGCCGATGGACGCCGAAGACCCGCTGTTCATCCTCTACACCTCGGGCAGCACCGGCAAACCCAAGGGCGTGCTGCACACCACCGGCGGCTACCTGCTACAGGCGGCCATGACCTTCAAGTACGTGCTGGACTACCGCGACGGTGAGGTCTTCTGGTGCACCGCCGACGTCGGCTGGGTCACCGGCCACAGCTACATCCTCTACGGCCCCTTGGCCAACGGCGCGACCACGCTGATCTTCGAAGGTGTGCCCAACTACCCCAGCACCTCGCGTTTCTGGGAGGTGGTGGACAAACACCAGGTGAACATCTTCTACACCGCGCCCACCGCTCTGCGTGCCCTGATGCGCGAAGGCAGCGCCCCGCTACAGAACACCTCCCGCGCCAGCCTGCGCTTGCTCGGCAGCGTCGGCGAGCCGATCAACCCGGAAGCCTGGGAGTGGTATTTCAATGTCGTGGGCGAACAACGCTGCCCGATTGTCGACACCTGGTGGCAGACCGAAACCGGCGGCATCATGCTCAGCCCCCTGGTCAGTGCCCGGCAGATCAAGCCCGGATGCGCCTCGACCCCGATGTTCGGCGTACAACCGGTGCTGCTGGACGACCAGGGCAAGGAAATCCATGGGGCAGGCAGCGGCATCCTGGCAATCAAGGCCAGTTGGCCGGCGCAGATCCGTAGCGTCTATGGCGATCCCAAGCGCATGGTCGAAACCTATTTCGCTCCCTACCCCGGCTATTACTTCACCGGTGATGGTGCCCGGCGCGACGAGGATGGCAGCTACTGGATCACCGGGCGCATCGACGATGTGATCAACGTTTCCGGGCACCGCATCGGCACCGCCGAAGTGGAAAGCGCCCTGGTGCTGCACGACAGCATCGCCGAAGCGGCGGTGGTCGGTTACCCCCATGATCTCAAGGGCCAGGGCATCTACGCCTTTGTCACGCCCATGCAGGGCGTCGAGCCCGACGAGGCACTGAAGAAGGAACTGCTGGCCCTGGTCAGCCGCGAGATCGGCAGTTTCGCCAAGCCGGAGCTGATCCAGTGGGCTCCGGCCCTGCCGAAAACTCGCTCGGGCAAGATCATGCGGCGTATCCTGCGCAAGATCGCCTGCAACGAACTGGATACCCTGGGTGACACTTCGACCCTGGCGGACCCCAGCGTGGTGGACGGCCTGATCGACAAACGCCTGAACGTTTGAAACCGGCGCGGCATCCGCCGCGCCTCTTTTTTAAATTGCCACACCGAGCTGTCATGGAATTCATTCGCAGCCGTATCGAAAGCCAGGTCATGAGCCTGTCCGGCCTGTCCCTGGGCCAACTCGACCTGGAACATCCCAAAGGTGACCCCGGCCTGTTCGGGCCGGGGTCCGTCAGTTGGCAGGTGCACGCCGATTTCAGCAGCATGCTGATCGGCGGCATCAGCGCCCTGTTGATGCAGGCCCTGCATCCTTTGGCCTTGGCCGGCGTCTGGGATCACTCGAACTTTCGCCAGGACATGATCGGCCGCCTGCGCCGCACCGGGCAGTTCATCTCCGGCACCACCTTCGGCTCCCGCCAGGACGCCGAATGGCTGATCGACAAGGTACGCAGCATTCACTTGCACATCGTCGGCACCGCCCCCGATGGCCGCCCCTATGCCGCCAGCGACCCCGATCTGCTGACCTTGGTTCACGTGGCTGAGGTCAGCAGTTTTCTTGCCGCGCACTTGCGTTACCTCAACCCTCATCTTTCCGGCGCTGACCAGGATCGCTACTACGACGAGATCGCCCTGATCGCCGAACGCCTGGGAGCCCGGGACGTGCCGCGCTCGCGGCGCGCCGTGGCCGACTACCTGCAGGCCATGCGCCCCCAACTGCTCTGCGACCAGCGCAGCCGGGAAGTCCTGCGCCTGCTGCTGGCTGCCCCGGCCCCCAGCCGCCTGGCCAAACCCTTCGGTTCGTTGATGATGCAGGCCGGCATCGACCTGCTGCCGGACTGGGCCAGCGCCATGCTCGAGGTCAATCAGAACCCGCTGCAACGCCAACTGATTCGTGCCAGCGTCAAGCGCAGCACGCCGATGCTGCGCTGGGCGGTACGGGACAGTTCCGTGCACCGGGCGAAACGACGCATGGGCCTTTAAAAACCGACCGTTCAAGCACAACCCGACCGGCCGGTTCGCGATTGGCCGGCTCCCGGGGTTGTGTGCAACCATGATTTCGCCCATTTCCAGTGCCTGTGCCGCCCGGCCAACACCCGCACCACGCCACAGGTCCCCGTCACCGAACACAAGGACCCGATCATGCAAGACGTCGTAATCGTTGCCGCCACCCGCACCGCCGTGGGCAGTTTCCAGGGA
>NZ_JAFEVP010000012.1:0-17792 GCF_017947325.1 Pseudomonas sp. MWU349
CAAATTCCAAAACCCCTGTCTGCTCACGCAGACAGGGGTTTTGTTTTTGTGCGCTATAAAGCCTGGGCTGTGTGGCAGAAGCAGATTGCAGGACGGATTCAGGGCTTCATCAGCATCGAGTAAGCAGCCATCAAGACTACACTTGCTTGCCTCTTACGCCCTGTTCTTACGCATCTTGCTGCTTCTACGGGCGATTAACTTACGCCACCAGATATAAATGCCGGTCAGTGCCAGCACGGCAATCAGAACGCCCACTAGAGCAATGATCACCTGCCCCGTGGTACCGATGATCCTGCCTCCATGTATGGGCAGTTGCAGTCGGTAGAAGCGCTCTCCGAGGGTGTCTTGCCCCGCTATCTCCTGCCCCAGCAAACGCCCATCCGTACCGTGGAAGAACAGCCAGGACTTACCATGGGCTTGGCTGTCATGCCGACCAAAACCTGCTCCATAGAAGTTGTATTCAAAGCTGTAATACAACTCACCAATTGTCTCCTTCAAGCCCAGCCGCTGCCCCTCTTCCAGAGCCCGTTCATAGGCCTGTTGATAAGTCAGCCGGGTTATCCCCAGCTCTGCCGCCGGTAGTCGCCCCCGCGCTTCATAGACGCTGGGTTCGATGGACGAGAGCAATGACACCACGGGTTTGAACACCTGGCTTGGCAAGTTCATGGCCACGCTACTGATGGCGATCGGCAGCAGTAGCAGCCATAACCACAAGCCTGCGGCGCGATGCAGGTCGAAGTTGAGCCGATAGGCATGGCCGCCCTTGATCTTCCAGGCCGTGCCCCACTTGTGCCAGAACGGTCGTCCACGAGGCAGGGTCAGCAGCAAGGCAACAAAACAGTCGATGACCCAGGCAATGGCCACCAGCCCCATCAACCACAGCCCCCAATTGCCGGGCAGGCTCAGGTTGTAGTGGAACTCCAGCAGAAAAGGCACCAGGTTCTGCCGCTGGAAGCAGCAGGCGCCCCAAAAGCGCTGCCCCTGCTGATGGGCCGTAACTGGGTCAAGGTAAAAAACCTGATTGCGCTCGGTATAGGGTTGGCCGGTGGCCGGGTCGGTGCGTGGCACCGCTGCCAGCAGCGCGGCATGCCCGGCTTGTTGTGGATATTCCATGTACCAGACCTGCAACCTCGGGTGCTCGGCCTGAACGCTATCCACCAGGGCGCCGGGCGCCAGCACCGGCCCCTTGCCGGACGTGTGATAGAACTCGGGGTTGAGCCACTCATCCAGCTCGTGATGAAAGGCCAGGACACTCCCGGTCAGCCCGGCCAGCAGCAGAAACACTGCGGTGGCCAGGCCCATGTAGCGGTGTAAAAGAACCAGAATGGCGCGCATGACATTTTCCCGTAGAGACGACAAAGCCAGCGGCTGCTGACAGGCGCTGGCTTTGTTGGAGTCAACCTAGATCAGAACTGGTAGCTCACCGTGGCGGCGACATTGCGCTCTTCGCCCAGGTAGCAGTAGCTCAGGCTTGCACAGGAGGCGACGTAGGACTCGTTGGTCAGGTTGTTGGCATTGAGCCGTACATCCACTCCCTTGAGGCCCAGCTTGCCCAGGTCATAGCCGATGGAGGCATCGAAGAGCGTGTAGGCCGGTACCTTCATGGTGTTCTCGGCATCGGCCCAGCTGTAGCCCACATAGCGCACACCGCCGCCCAGGCGCAGGCCATCCAGCGCCGCGCTGTCGAACTTGTAGTCGGCCCACAGCGACGCCATCTGCCGCGGTGCCTGAGTAGGCGAGTTGCCCTTGTTCTCGATGAGGTTGGTGGCGCTGCTCAGGGTGCTGGTCATCGACTTTGAATACTGGATGTCGGTGAAGGTATAGCTGCCCAGCAGTTTCAGGTTGTCGGTCAGTTGCATGTGGGCTTCCAGCTCCAGCCCCTGGGAGCGAACAGCACCCACCGCACGATAGAAGTTTTCCTGGGGCAGCTTCGACGCCAGGTTCTCCTGGTCGATGCGGAACAACGAGGCGGTGAACAAGTTGTCCGTACCCGGCGGCTGATATTTCAGCCCGATTTCCCATTGGGTGCCGTCGGTAGGTGGCAGCGGATTGCCTGCGCTGTCTGCGTAGGAGTTGGGGTTGAACGACTCGGAATAGCTGACGTAAGGCGCCAGACCGTTATCGAACAGATACAGCGCGCCCGCACGCCCAGTGAACTTGGTGCGTTTGTCGCTGATTTCGGTGCCCAGTGGACGCTGGGCTTCAGCCAGGCGGTTTTCATCCGAGGTTTCCACCCAGTCCTGGCGCAGCCCCAGGGAGAAGCGCCATTTGTCCAGCTCGATCAGGTCCTGCAAGTACACGCCGGTCTGTTCCAGGCGCCGCAAATAGCTGGTGTGGCTGTAGTAGTTGATCGTCGAGTTGCCATAGACCGGGTTGAACGCATTGATCGGTTGCAGCGTTCCCTGGTCCCAGTCGACCACGGTCTTGCGCCGTTGATAGTCGGCTCCCAGCAGTAAGGTGTGCTTGACCTCGCCAGTGAGGAATTCGGCCTGCAGCATGTTATCGACGATGAAGGAGTGGAGCTTCTCATCTCCACCCGAGTAATAGCGGTTCAGGTCATTGCTGGTGGCATTGGTCCAGCCATAGGCATAGACCTGGTCGAGCTTCACCTTGGAGTCCAGGTAGCGGAAGTTCTGGCGGGCGGTGAAGGTGTCGTTGAAACGATGCTCGAACTGATAGCCGAAGGACTGTTGATCGCGCTTGTAGCCATCCACGCCCGGCTCGCCCTCGAAGAAATGCTCGGAAATGCGCTGGCCATTGCGCTGGTTCAGGGTGCCGTTGGCCGGCATGCCGCCGTGGTAGCCGCCATCGGGGTCATTCTGCAAATAGGCCTGGAGCGTCAGGGAGGTGTCTTCACTGAAGTCGATACTCAGGGTCGGCGACAGGGCGAAGCGTTTTTCCTTCGCGTGGTCGAATTGAGTGTCGGATTTGTCCGTCAGGCCGATCAACCGATAGGCAATGCGCTTGTCGCCATCGAGCGGGCCGCTGAAGTCGAACCCCAGGCCCTGTTTGCCCTGGGTGCCCACGGTTGCCTGAACCTGGTGATAGGGCTCGTAGAGAGGCTTTTTGCTGGTCAGGGCCACCAGGCCGCCAGGGGAACTGCGGCCGTAAAGCACCGATGAGGGGCCCTTGAGAATATCCACCCGTTCGAGGAAATAGGGGTCGACTTGCATGCTGCTGTAGGTGCCGCTGTCGCCCATGGACTTGAGGCCATCGAGGTAGATGTTGTCCACCGAACCATCATTGAAGCCGCGCATCGCTACATAGTCGTAGCGATGGGTGGCGCCATAGGGGTTGGTCAGCACGCCGGGGGTGTAGCGCATGGTCTGGGCGACGGTTTGCGCGCCCTGGTCGTCGATCTGTTCACGGGTGACCACCGAGACGCTTTGCGAGGTCTCCAGCAACGCGGTACTGGTCTTGGTGGCGATCTGACTGTGCGTCGCGTTGTAGCCCTCCATGCTGCCCAATGCGTTGCCCAGGGCAAAGCCCTTGACCTCAGTGGTGGGCAGGGTCAGGGCGCTGCCCTGGGGGACGGGCCGCAGCACGTAGCTGCCGCCGTCCTGGCTGACCGCCTCCAGTCCCGAACCCCGCAGCAGCTGGTTCAGGCCCTGGGGAATGGAGTAGTCGCCCTGGAGCCCGGTGGACTGCCGGCCCTGGGTCAGGGCCGGGGTGGTGGACAGAGTGATCCCGGCCTGCCGGGCGAACTGGTTGAGGGCATCGCCGAGGTTGCCCGGGGCCACGCTGTAGCTGTGACGCGGGGCATCAACAGCGCTATCGGCGGCCAGCACCTGAGGCGCCACTGTCGCGAGGCCGATGCTGGAGCACAGCAGGGCGGCGCGGATGGCTTGGCGCAAGGGGGGGGCGCAGGGAGAGCTTGGGCGGGTGTCGCGCAGAGTCATGGTAGGTTCCGTTGAAGTCGCAGGAAGCAGATTGAAGTGCTTACTGACTAAGCCGGACGTCCTGGCAAAACCCGCCAAAAAAAATCACCCCAGTGAATTTCAAGCCACGGGCTCCAAGGTCACCCACCAACGGGTGCGGTAACGCAACTGCACAGGCAGGGTCTGGGGCAGGATGGCCAGCAACTTGTCGGTGTCTTCCAGGCGGAACACACCTGAAAGGCGCAGATTGCCGACCGCTGCCGAGCAGCCCAGATAGCCATGGCGATAGCGGCCGACTTCCTGGAGAAAGTCGTCCAGGCGCATGTTGCGCGTAACGATCAGGCCATCGGCCCAGGCGCCGACGTCCATCGCCAGGGGGGCCGCAGGTTCGGCCAGGCCATGGCTGATCTGATAGCTCTGACCGGCTTCCACCCGGGCGCTACGGCCGTCGGCGGTGTGCGGCGCATGAATGGCCACGCTGCCGTGGGTCACGCTCAGGCGCGTGCAGCGATCCTCCACGCGCACCACGAAGCGGGCGTCGAAGCCTTCCAGCAGGGCGTGGCGGCTCTCCACCAGCAGCGGGCGGGCAGGGCCGTGATCGGCGCCACAGGACACCATGATCTCGCCCCGGCGCAGTTTGATCAGGCGCTGCTGGGCATTGAAGTTGAGGTCCGCCGCGCTGTCGGTGTTGAGTTCCAGGCGGGTGCCATCGGGCAACTGGAAGCCCCGCTGCTCGCCGACGGCGGTGGCAAAGTCTGCGTTCCATTGTTGCCAGCCCAGTAGATCCTTGCCGACCCAGGCACTGGAGCCGAGGAGCAGGGCGCCACTGAGCAGTTTCAGGGCCTGGCGCCGGCCCAAACGCTGACTGCTGTGTTCCAGGGTATGCAAGGCTACCTGAGCCCCGGGTACCGAACGCAGGTTGGCCGTGAGTTCCTGCTGCAACGATTGCACCCGCTGCCAGGCCAGTTCGTGCTCCTGGTGCGCCGCCCGCCACAGATCGCACTGTTGCTGCAACTGGGGGTTGGCACCGTTGTTGCGCAGGCGCAGCAACCAGTTGATTGCTTGCTTGACCACCAGGTGATCGGGATTGGGCTTGAGCGGCAGGCTGACGGGGAAGTTATCCACAGGCTTCAGCTCTCGTAGCGCAGCAGGTAGCAATGGTAGAGCGCCTGGGCCACATAACGCTCGACGGTACGCAGGGATAGGCCCATTTGCTGGGCAATCTGCTTGTGGGTAAGTTCTTCGCACTGAGCCAGGAGAAAAGCCTGACGTACTTTCGGCTTCAGCCCTTCAAGCATCCGCGCAATGCTTTCCAGCAGCTCCAGAATCAACGCCCGAGCTTCAGCGCCGGGTGTTTCGGCTTCGGGCAAGTGGGCGATGGTTTCCAGATAGGCACGTTCGATTTCCTCGCGGCGCCAGTGATCGATTACCAGCCCCCGGGCGATGGTGCGTAAAAAAGCCCGGGGGGCCTTGAGTTCCAGGCGTTCAGTTTTCTGTAGCAGGCGTACGAAGGTGTCCTGAGCCAGGTCGGCAGCATCCGCGGCATTGCCCAGGCGCTGGCGCAGCCAGCTGTTGAGCCAGCCATGGTGATGGCTGTAGAGCGTCTGTACGGCGAACTCGGGTGATGACATGAGCGCGGACTGCCTGAGAGTCACTAATGATAATTAGTCGCATTGTCATTTATGCTTTATCGATTTGGCAATAAGCAGCGCACTGTCGGTCACCTAAAAATGCGCCGCGGATGCTCTGGAACACCGTTCGGCGGGATTAGGCAAATTCAGGCGAGTAATTCAGAAAAATCTCTAAGGGTTCGCAGATTCTTGCCGAAAGACTGATAAGACATGCGTGCACCAAAGTAGAGCGGTCAGAGAACGTCGCCTGCGCTGTTACATGGAATGTTGCATTACGGACGCATCCCCACTTTCGGCATAAGAAGTCCCATGAAATGAATCTCAAGTTCAGCCATAAAATCCTTTTGGCCGCCTCCGGCGTAGTGGTTCTGGCTTTTGCGTTGTTTACCTTGTACAACGACTACCTGCAGCGAAACACCATCCGACAGAACCTCGAATCCTCTATCCAGCAGGCCGGTGAACTCACCTCCAGCAGTGTGCAGAACTGGATGAGCGGGCGGATCCTGGTGCTCGAGAACCTCGCGCAGAACGTTGCTCACCAAGGTCAGAACGCAGACTTCCCAGGGCTGGTGGACCAACCGGCCTTTACCTCGAACTTCCAGTTCACCTACGTCGGCCAGGCCAACGGCACCTTCACCCAGCGCCCTGACGCGAAGATGCCCGACGGCTACGACCCGCGTCAGCGCCCCTGGTACAAGCAGGCCGTCGCCGCCGACAAGACCATGCTGACCCCGCCCTACATGGCGGCTGTCGGTGGCCTGGTGGTGACCATCGCCATGCCGGTGAAAAAGCAGGGTGAACTGCTGGGCGTGGTTGGTGGCGACCTGAGCCTGGAAACCCTGGTGAAGATCATCAACTCCGTGGATTTCGGTGGCCTGGGCCACGCCTTCCTGGTCAGTGCCGACGGTCAAGTGATCGTCAGCCCGGACAAGGACCAGGTGATGAAGAACCTCAAGGACATCTACCCCGGCGCCAACGTACGGATCGAAAACGGCAACCAGGAAGTGGTCCTGAACAAACAGGAACGCATCCTCTCCTTCACCCCGGTGACCGGCTTGCCGAATGCCGAGTGGTACATCGGTCTGTCCATCGACAAGGACAAGGCCTACGCGCCGCTGAGCCAATTCCGTACTTCCGCCTTGATCGCGATGTTTATCGCCGTGGCGGTGATCGCCGTCCTGCTGACCCTGCTGATCCAGGTGTTGATGCGCCCACTGATCACCATGGGCCGTGCGATGCAGGACATCGCCCAGGGCGAGGGCGACCTGACCCGGCGCCTGGTGGTGGAGAGCAAGGACGAATTCGGCGAACTGGGCAGCTCGTTCAACCAGTTCGTCGAGCGGATCCATGCCTCGATTTCCGAAGTGTCCTCGGCCACCCGCCAGGTACATGACCTGTCCCAGCGCGTGATGGCTTCATCCAACGCTTCGATCATCGGTTCCGACGAGCAGAGCGCCCGTACCAACAGCGTGGCTGCCGCGATCAACGAACTGGGGGCCGCGACCCAGGAAATCGCCCGGAACGCCGCCGATGCCTCGCAGCACGCCAGTGGCGCCAGCGAGCAGGCCGACGACGGTCGTCAAGTGGTGGAACAGACCATCCAGGCCATGACCGAGCTGTCGCAGAAGATCAGCCTGTCCTGCACCCAGATCGAGACCCTGAACGCCAGCACCGACAACATCGGGCACATTCTCGACGTGATCAAGGGCATCTCCCAGCAGACCAACTTGCTGGCCCTCAACGCGGCCATCGAAGCGGCCCGTGCCGGCGAAGCCGGTCGTGGCTTCGCCGTGGTGGCCGACGAGGTGCGCAACCTGGCTCATCGTACCCAGGAGTCGGCGGAAGAGATCCACAAGATGATCACCTCCTTGCAGGTCGGCTCACGTGAAGCGGTGGCGACCATGAACGCCAGCCAGGCGTCCAGCGAAGAGAGCGTCGAAGTGGCCAACCAGGCCGGTGCGCGGCTGGTCAGCGTGACTCAGCGGATCGGCGAGATCGATGGCATGAACCAGTCGGTGGCGGCGGCGACCGAAGAGCAGACGGCCGTGGTGGAGACCCTCAATGTCGACATCAACCAGATCAACCTGCTGAACCAGCAGGGCGTGGCCAACCTCAACGAAACCCTGAAGGATTGCGATGCCCTGTCGCAGCAGGCCAGCCGCCTGAAGCAGCTGGTGGACAGCTTCAAGATCTGACGCTTCGCGTCACCTTCAAGCCCGCTCTTGCTTCCCGGCAGGGCGGGCTTTTTCATGGGCAACGATCAGGCCGGGTGGTCGCCCAGCAGCCCCAGGTGAGTATTGATCACCTGCAACAGGCGCTGGCGCTGGGACTTGATGAAGAAGTGATTGCCGGCCACTTCGATCAGCTCGAACTCACGGCCGGTGAACTCGCGCCAGTTGAGCATGAGGCTGGCCGTGGCCAGCGGGTCCTCGCTGCCGTAGAAGGCCGTCAACGGCACATCCAGGCAACCGCTGGAGGTGTCGTACCAGGTTTCGAAAAGTTTCAAGCCGTTGCGCAGCAGGCGTTCATAGGATTGCAGGTCGTTCTGCCCGCGGGGCATCTCCAGGGGGCTGGCGCCGAGGGTCAGGATCGCCTCGCGAAACGCGGCGATGGGCAGGGAGTGGAGCAGGGGGCGGCGCGGCAGGCTGTCCGGGCTGCGACAGCCGGAGACGAACAGGTGGCGGGTCTGCTGGGGAAAGCGTTCCTGGGCATGCTTGCTGGTCTCGTAGGCCAGCAGCGCGCCCAGGCCGTGGCCGAACAGTGCATGGGGCTCGCCGAGCCAGGGGTCGAGGGCGGCGAAGGTGTTTTCCAGCAGGCTGGGCCAGTTGTCGCAGGGTGCTTCGTCACGGCGCGGACCGTGCCCCGGAAGGTTGAGCACCACCAGCTCGATATGATCGGCCAGGCCGCTGGACCAGACCCGCATTTGTTCGGCTGCCGCCCCGGCCTGGGGAAAGCAGATCAGGCGGATCCGGGTGGCTTGCCCGGGTTTGATCACCAGCGTCCATTGTCGGGTGTCGGTGTACACAGCTTTTCCTTAAGCAAGTGGGCCGGCACTGCGCCGGCCAGAGGCAGCCTGAAGGGGACGTCGCAGTCTGCGGATGGTTTCTAACACAGTGCCTGGCGTCCGTGAAGGCGCGCGTGCGCCGAGTCGGGAGGGCGGTTGCTGCTGGTCGTCGGAACGCGGCTTGCGGCTATGCTCTGAATGTTTCGCGCCGACTCTTTTCCGCCAGCGGGTGATTGTAAGGTGCCATTGTTTTTTGCCGGGCCAGCCTTCACCATCAGTCGATTTACGACAGCTCTCACGGACGCATTGCATTGGCGGCACGTTTAGCTCTTTCTCGGACCCTGCGCTGGTTCTGCGCGGCATTGTTGCTGGCCGGCGCACTGCTGGGCAGCCTGCACGCCGACTGGGATTTCTCCCAGATCAGCCGCCGTGCCACGGCGCTCTACGGTCCGCTGGGCGAGGGGCAGCAGCGCATCGATGCCTGGCAGCACCTGCTGGCCACGCAAAAACAGGTGCCCGAGCGCGAACAGTTGAAGGTGGTCAACCTGTTCTTCAACAAGCACATGCGCTACGTGGAAGACATCGACCTGTGGCACCAGGTGGATTATTGGGAGACGCCGATCGAGGCCTTGTGGAAGGGGGCCGGCGATTGCGAGGACTACGCGATCGCCAAGTATTTCAGCCTGCGCCACCTCGGGGTTTCCAGTGACAAATTGCGCATCACCTACGTCAAGGCCCTGCGCCAGAACCGTGCGCACATGGTCTTGACCTACTATTCCAGTCCGGAGGCCATGCCTCTGGTGCTCGACAGCCTGGAAGACTCGATCCGTCCGGCCAGCGAGCGTACCGACCTGTTGCCGGTGTACTCCTTCAATGCCGAGGGGCTGTGGCTGCCGGGGGCCAAGGGCAACAAGCGGGTGGGCGACACCAAGCGCCTGTCCCGTTGGCAGGACGTGTTGAAAAAAATGCAGGCCGAAGGTTTTCCGGTCGAGACGACTAACTAGGAGCACGAGCTCAGATGTCTTTGTTCAAACAACTGTTGATCGCAATCTGTGTGTTCCTGGTGGTCGCCTTCAGCGGCAGCTTCATGGTCAGCCTGGAAAGCTCGCGCGCCCAGTATGTCAATCAACTGCGCTCCCACGCCCAGGACGCCGCTACCGCCCTGGCGCTGTCGCTGACGCCGAACATCGACGACCCGGCGATGGTCGAGCTGATGGTCAGCTCGATCTTCGACAGTGGCTACTACGCCAGTATCCGGGTGGTGGACCTGGCCACCGACAAGACCCTTGTCGAGCGCAGCGGCATCCCTGAAGTCGGCAACGTGCCGCAGTGGTTTGTCAGCCTGATCGGCCTGGAACCGGCGGGTGGCGATGCCATCGTCAGTCGTGGCTGGGAACAGGCGGCCCGGGTCGAGGTGCTCAGCCACCCGATGTTCGCCGTGGCCAAGCTCTGGCAAAGCGCCCTGGGTAGCCTGGGCTGGCTGTTGATCTGCGGTGCGGTGAGCGCGGTGCTCGGCGCCCTGCTGCTGCGGCGCCAGCTCAAGCCGTTGGACTACATGGTCCAGCAGTCCCACGCCATTGCCCGTCGTGAATTCCTCAGCCTGCCGCAATTGCCCCGGACCCCGGAGCTGCGGCGTGTGGTGCAGGCCATGAACCAGATGGTCGAGAAGCTCAAGGCGCTGTTCCAGGAGCAGGCCGAGCGTAGCGAGAAACTGCGCACCGAGTCCTATCAGGACAGCCTGACCGGGCTGGCCAACCGGCGCTATTTCGAAATGCAGCTGCACGCCCGGGTGAGCAATCCCGAGCAGGCCAGCTCCGGCTACCTGCTGCTGTTGCGGGTCAAGGACCTGGCCGGGCTGAACCAGCGCCTGGGCGGCCAGCGCACCGACCAGTTGCTCAAGGCGGTGGGCGAACAACTGCTGCGCGAGTGCAACAAGTATCCGGAAACCCAGAACCTGGTCACCCGGGTCCGTGGTGGCGAGTTCGCCGTGCTGGCACCGGGGCTGGTGCGTGAGGAAGCCATACAGCTGGCCCAGAGCCTGGACAGTGCTCTGGGCAACCTGCACGCCACCGGCGCCACCGATGTTGCCTCAGTGGCTTCCATCGGCCTGGCGGCGTTTGCTCACGGTGATTCGCCGCAAGCGGTGCTGAGCCTTGGCGACCAGGCCCTGGCCCAGGCCGAAGCCCAGGGTGACACCAGCTGGGCCTGCCTCGATCAAGGCGCCAGTGCCCAGGTCGGGGATGACCATCATGCCTGGCACCGGCTGTTGGACCGGGCCCTGTCGGAGCAGCGCTTCCAGTTGTACTTCCAGCCGGTGGTGGCCGCTCGGGACACCGATCTGGTGCTGCACTACAAAGTGCTGTCGCGGCTGCTCGATGAACAGGGCCAGACCATTCCGGCCGGGCGTTTCCTGCCGTGGCTGGAGCGTTTCGGCTGGACCTCGCGCCTGGATCTGCTGATGCTCGAACAGGTGCTGAGACAGATGGCGAGCCACGAAGACTGCCTGGCGCTGAACCTGTCGGCGGCGACCCTGGCGGACCCGCACGCCCTGAATCGGGTGTTCGAGATCCTGCGCCAGCATTCCGACCTGGGCCCGCGCCTGACCCTGGAGATCGGTGAAGAGCAATTACCCGAGCAGGCCATGCTGGAACAGCTGACCCGGCGCCTGCGGGAGCTGGGTTTCTCCCTCAGCCTGCAACGCTTTGGCGGGCGCTTCAGCATGATCGGCAACCTGGCACGCCTGGGGCTGGCGTACCTGAAGATCGACGGCAGCTACATCCGCGACATCGATCAGGAAAGCGACAAGCGCCTGTTTATCGAAGCCATCCAGCGCGCGGCCCACAGCATCGACCTGCCGCTGATTGCCGAACGGGTCGAGACCGAGGGCGAGTTGCAGGTGATTCGCGAGATGGGCTTGTACGGGGTGCAGGGCCAGCTGTTCGGCGAGCCGGCGCCCTGGGGTTGAAACCGCTTTCGCCGGCCAGCCGGCTCCTACAGTAGGAGTCGGCTGGCGAAAAGGGTTCAGATCAGTCCGGTTTCATCGTCATTGATCAACCGGCTCAAACCGCCCAGGGCCTCGCGGGCCTGGGTGCGATCCATCAGCTTGGCCTGGGCCGCGGCCGGCAGGTCGGTGATGCGGATCACGCCCTTGACGGTCAGGAGCTGGATCAGGTCGTCCAGCACCCGGATCATTTCCAGGTCGCTTTGCTTGAGTTGCTTGAGACTGACTTCCACCGCCTCGTTGGCGTACCAGGTCTGGATCTCGTGGTGGTCGGCGGGCAGCGTCTCGGTGGCCTCGGCGTAAGCGGCGGCTTCCACGCGAATCAGCTGGCCCTGTGCATCGCGTTGCACGTAGAACATGGCGAATCCCTCAGGCATGTGTTTCCGGCGTCAGGCAGGCAGCAGCATAGGCCAACGCAGCATTCAGAGCGCGAGTATGCGGTGCGCCGCGGCGCTCGTCACGCCGCGGGCTGCCTGCCGGGGCCCGGCGACCACCCCGGGGGGTGGCCGCTAGGGACCGGTCAGCTGTTGTTGTGATCGATCTTGATGGTCGGGTCGCTGCCGGCGATCAACGAATTGATGTTGGCGTTGGACCAGTTGTTGCCTTCCAGCTTGATCGTCACATCGGCGTTGGCCAGGCCTCCGGCGGCGTTGAGCTTGCCCTCGGAGCTGACCTGCAGGGTCGAGACCCCGTCCACGGTGGTGATCTTGAGGAAGTTGTCGATGGTGCTGGCGCTCTCGCCCTGCAGCAAGTCACGCAGGTCGATGCGGTCGCCTTCGCTGGCCTTGAAGTCCTTGATCACGTCGTTGCCGGTGTCGCCGGCCTTCCAGACGAAGGTGTCGGCACCCGAACCGCCGATGAGGATGTCGTTGCCCTGGCCACCGATCAGGGTGTCGTTGCCTGTGCCCCCCAGCAGGATGTCATTGCCCTTGCCGCCGTCCAGCAGGTCGTTGCCGCCCTGGCCGAAGAGAATGTCATTGCCGGCCCCGCCCAGCAGGGTGTCGTTGCCGTCGTGGCTGCCAGACACATCGAACTCGGTGTAGTGCTCGGTGATGTACTGGTGCACGTTGCTGGTGGTGACCTTGCTCACGTCGACCCCGGTCTGCTTGGCCACATAGGCCTGCATGGCCTGGTAGCCCTCGCCTGCGACGCCGTTGAAGCTCACCAGGTCGCCGAACAGGATGTCGTTGCCGTCGCCGCCGCTGACCTTGTCGGCCCCCGGCATGGTGGCTTCGGTGTGGCCGATGATCGAATTGGCCAGGTCGTTCGGGTCGATGTTGGTCTGTGGCTTGCCGTCGCTGTCATAGGGCTTGAGGTCGTTGAGGCTGACATCGTTGTTCAGGCCGATGGCTTCCACCTGGGACAGTTTGCTCAGCAGTACGAAGCCGTCATTGGAGTTGCTGGTGGTGGCCGAGTTGGTGCTGCTGCCGGTACCCGCCAGGTTCGACAGCTCGTAGGTGCCGTCACCCTGGGCGTGCAGGGTGCCCAGGGTCTTGCTGCTCCAGCCCCAGCCATTGTTGGTTTGCAGGATCGTCGTGCCGTCGCTGTTGACGCTCAGGTAGTGAGAGTTGTCGAGGTACTTGCCGAAGGTATCCCCCAGCTTGTAGTTGCTGGTGGTCACCACATCGTCGAGGCGCACGTTGCCGTATAGCGTCGGGTTGGTCTGTTCGCCGCTCTGGTAGTAAGTCGGCTTACCGTCGGTGATGAAGTAGGTCAGGTTGGTGGCGTTGCTGTTGCCGGTGGCCTGGCTGCTCTGGAAGAAGTTGGCCGTGGCCTTGAACACGTCCTCATAGTTGGTGCCGCCGCCGGAAGCCATCGAATCCAGCACTGCCTTGAGCTGGGCCAGGGCGTTCGGGTCGTTGAGGTTCACCGATACCGACTTGTTGACCTGGGTATCGAAGTCGGCAAGGAAGATATTCACGGTGCCCGAGCTGCTGCCGCCGATGCTGTTCTTCAGGGTATTGAACACCGAGGTCAGGGAATTCTTGGCCGCGTTGATCGAGGCACTGCTCATGCTGCCCGAGGTGTCTACCATGAAGGCGATGTTGTAGTTGGTGCCCGGGACTACGGTCAGGCCGCCGATGTCGGCGACCACGATGTCGTTGCCATCGGTACCGGTGACGGTGTCGTCGCCGGAAGTGGCGACCACCGAGTTGTAGACCGCCGGGTAGACCTTGACCGGGATCTGCGCCGAAGTGCTGGCAGAGCCACCCAGAGACTCGGTGGAAGTCGAGGTCACGTTGAGGTTGAAGGTGCCGTTGTAGTACGGCGGCGGCGTGACCGTCAGGTTGCCCAGGTTCCAGCCGGTGACGTTGGCTTCACCGGAAGTCGCGGTGGCGGTGAAGGTATGGCCGGCGCCATCGCTGAGCACCGAGCCTGCCGGAATGCCGCTGATCTTCACGCTCAGGGTTTCCGAACCGTCGGTATCGGTCAGGCCGGTGGTGATCTTCGACAGGTGCACGCTGCCGCCTTCGCCGCCCTCGTTGAGCTTGTAGCCGTCGTAGTAGCCTTCACCGTTGGTGCCGTGCAGGTCGGACACCGAGACTCCGGCGTTGGTCAGGTCGGTGACCCCGGTGTACAGCGGCACACCGGCGTTGCTCAGGTCCACCGCAGCCCCGCCGTTGACCGAGAGGTTGACGTCGTAGGAGCCCGGGCCGCTCTGGTTGTGGTGGTAGATATCGATGGTGTAGTAGCCGCTGGTGGTCGGGGTGAAAGTACCGTTGAGGTTACCGCCCGCGCCCCAGGTGGTGCTGGCCACGTTCTTGCCGCCGATGGTCACCAGCAGGCTGTCGTCGCCGGTGCCGGAGAAGGTATAGGCCTTGCCCGCTTCCAGGTAGATCAGGCCTGAGGTCTTCGACGCGGTGCCCGGCGTGATGTTGCCGTCGGACTGGACGTTGGTCGCCAGGCTGCTGCTGTTGGGTGTGCCGGCGGCATCGATCACCGATTTCAGAGTGCTGGCGGAAGCGCCGCTGCCGTCGGTGCCCAGGCCGCTGAGGTTGGTCCAGACTTCCTTGAGCAGGCCCACCGAATTCACGCTGTTGCCGGCCACGCTCAGGGTCGGCGCATCGGCTACCGGGGTGATGTCGACGGTCACCGTGCCGGTGTTGCCCAGGGCCTGGCCGTCGGTTGGCTGGAACTTGATCTGGGCGTAATCGGCCTGCTGGTTGCCCACGCCGTTGCCGCCGTAGCCATTGGTTCCGGATTCGTTGGCGTCCGGTGTGAAGCGCAGTTTGCCGGCATCGATATCGGCCTTGCTGAAGGTCTGGTTGTTGGCCACATCCTTCCAGGTCGAACCGTCCAGGTATTGCAGTTTGCCGTCGCTGGGCAGCTGGGTGATCTTCACGCCGAGGCTGGACGCCGGGCTGTCGACGTCGCTGACGCCGAAGTTCGACCAGGTCAGTGCCAGCGGGGTGTCTTCGTTGCCGGTCACGGCGCCGCCGGTGGCGGTTGGGGCGTCGTTTACCGCCACCACGTTGACCGTGGTAGTGGCGACGTTGGAGTAGTTGCCGCCGTCGGTCACGGTCACGGTGATGGTCCGTGGCGTAGTGCTCGGGTCATGACTGTTGTTGGTGAAGGTGATGTTCTTGATCTGCTGCATGTAGTCGGCCAGCGTCGCGCTGCCCGACAGGGTCAGGGTGATCGAACCATCCTTGCTGTTGGCATTGATGGTGATGCCGTTGACGCTGTTGCCCAGGTTCAGCGAGTCCCCCGGCTGGCGGTTGGTCAGCACGATGGTGGCGCCGGTGAGCAGGGTGCTGTCCGGGTCGGTGATGCTCAGGTCGGTGTCGGCGATCGACACGCCAGGGCCCGCGGTGCCCTCGGTGAAGGTGACCTTGTAGTCGGCCCCGGTGGCGCCGCTGGAGTTGTTGGCGTCCAGGTCGATGACCGGCGGAGCGTCGTTATCGATGATCGAGGTGGTGACGCTGTTGTTGCTGCCCACCACCAGGTTCTCGAAGTTGCCGCCGGTGGCCGAGTCGATCTTGACCGTGAAGTTCTCGGTGCCTTCGGTGATCTTGTCGTCAATGGTGGCGACGTTGAAAGTGGCGCTGCTGGCGCCTGCCGGAATCTTCACGGTGTACACGCCGCTGAAGTCCGAACCGTCGGTGGCGGTGCCGCTGTAGCTGATCTTCAGGGTGACTTCGGTCTGCGCCGGGTGAGTCAGGCTCACGGTGTAGCTGGCGGTCTGGCCTTCAGTGACCGATGCGCTGCCGGTGATGCCCACCGAAGTGGTATCCACGGTGTCGGTTACGTTGGTCACCGCTGGTGTGGTGTCTGGCACCAGCTTCTCGAAGTTGCCGCCAGTGGCGTTGGTGATGGTGGCGTTGACCTTGCCTGCGTCGATGTAGACGTCGTCTGCCGGCGCCGGAACAGTGACCGTGCCGGTGGTTTTCCCGGCCTCGATATGGATCACCGAACCGTTGGACAGGGTCACGGTCACCGGAGTACCGGCGGCGTTGGTCAAGGTGGCGGTGTAGATGATCTGGCCGCCTTCAGCGACGGTGCCAGTGGCGCTGAGGCTGACGGTGGTGGTGTCGATGGTATCGGTCACGGTAGTGCTGACCGGAGTCTTATCGGCGACCAGGTTCTCGTAGTTGCCACCGCTGACATTGGTGATGGAGTTGGTCAGTGGAGTGTGGCCGACCAGTACATCGTTAGGCGCCGTGATGCTTACCGAACCGGTGGTTTCACCGACCGGGATGGTGATCTTCTCGCCATTGGCCAGGGTCACGACTACAGGTGAGCCGGTCACTGGAGCGGTGACGGTGGCGGTGTAAGTGACGTTGCCGCCTTCGGCCGCCGAAGGCGTGGCCTTGAGCGATACGGTGGAGTTGTCGATGGTGTCGGTCACATCGGTGACGGCTGGCGTGGTGCTTGGCACCAACTTCTCGAAGTTGCCGCCTTCAGCCTTGGTGATGGTGGCCTCGACCTTGCCGGCGTCCTTGTATACGTCATCGGCAGGGGCCGCGACGGTGGTGGTGCCGGTAGTGGCGCCCGCGGCGATGGTGATCACCGCGCCGTTGGAGAGAGTCACGGTGACCGGAGTACCGGCGGCGTTGCTCAGAGTTGCGGTGTAGACGATGGAACCGCCTTCCGCTACCGAAGGTGTAGCCGACAGGGACAGATTGGTGGTGTCGACAGTGTCGGTCACGGTGGTGCTGACCGGGGTCTTGTCGGCGACCAGGTTCTCGTAGTTACCACCGCTGACATTGGTGATGGAGTTGGTCAGCGGGGTGTGGCCGACCAGCACATCGTTAGGCGCGCTGATGCTCACCGAACCGGTGGTTTCACCGACCGGGATGGTGATCTTCTCGCCATTGGCCAGGGTAACCACCACTGGCGAACCGGTCACTGGAGCAGTGACGGTAGCGGTGTAAGTGACGTTGCCGCCTTCGGCCGCCGAAGGCGTGGCCTTGAGCGATACGGTGGAGTTGTCGATGGTGTCGGTCACATCGGTGACGGCTGGCGTGGTGCTTGGCACCAGCTTTTCGAAGTTGCCGCCTTCAGCCTTGGTGATGGTGGCCTCGACCTTGCCGGCGTCCTTGTACACGTCATCGGCAGGGGCCGCGACGGTGGTGGTGCCGGAAGTGGCGCCCGCGGCGATGGTGATGACCGCGCCGTTGGAGAGAGTCACGGTGACCGGAGTACCGGCGGCGTTGCTCAGAGTTGCGGTGTAGACGATGGAACCGCCTTCCGCTACTGAAGGTGTAGCCGACAGGGACAGATTGGTGGTGTCGACAGTGTCGGTCACGGTGGTGCTGACCGGGGTCTTGTCGGCGACCAGGTTTTCGTAGTTGCCACCGCTGACATTGGTGATGGAGTTGGTCAGTGGAGTGTGGCCGACCAGTACATCGTTAGGCGCCGTGATGCTTACCGAACCGGTAGTTTCACCGACTGGGATGGTGATCTTCTCGCCATTGGCCAGGGTAACCACCACTGGCGAACCGGTCACTGGAGCGGTGACGGTGGCGGTGTAAGTGACATTGCCACCTTCGGCCGCCGAAGGCGTGGCTTTCAGCGATACGGTGGAGTTGTCGATGGTGTCGGTCACATCGGTGACGGCTGGCGCTGGATTGGTCTCCAGGTGCTCGAAATTGCCACCCTCCGCCTTGGTAATGGTGGCTTCGACCTTGCCGGCGTCTTTGTAAACGTCATCGGCAGGTGCGGCCACGGTTGCCGTGCCCGAAGTGGCACCGGCGGCGATGGTGATTACCGCGCCATTGCTCAAGGTCACGGTGACCGGGGTGCCAGCGGCGTTGGTCAGGGTCGCGGTGTAGACG
>NZ_JAFEVP010000013.1:0-15947 GCF_017947325.1 Pseudomonas sp. MWU349
ATAAGTTCTTGATATATCTCCATCGGGCCGACATAATGGTCGGCCTGATTTTGTTTTTAGGTCAGTAGCTCAATTGGCAGAGCGACGGTCTCCAAAACCGTAGGTTGGGGGTTCGATTCCCTCCTGACCTGCCAGATTCACTCAATGTGTCTGGCTTTCTTTTCACAGGATCTTCATAGATGACTCCTAAGGCTGAAGCTCAAGGCTCTCGCTTCGATCTGCTCAAGTGGCTGGTTGTTGTTGCCTTGGTGATTGTTGGTGTTGTTGGCAATCAGTACTACTCTGCTTCGCCGATCCTGTATCGTGTCTTGGCGCTACTTGTCATTGCCGCAGTTGCTGCCTTTGTTGGCCTGCAGACTGCCAAGGGTAAGTCGTTCTTTGTCCTGGTTAAGGAAGCGCGCACTGAGATTCGTAAAGTCGTATGGCCAACTCGCCAAGAGACCACGCAGACCACATTGATTGTTGTGGCTGTGGTTCTGGTCATGGCGTTGCTGTTGTGGGGGCTAGATTCCCTGCTCGGTTGGCTTGTTTCCTTGATTGTTGGCTAAGGGTGTCCCGTGGCTAAGCGTTGGTACGTTGTGCATGCTTACTCGGGTTACGAGAAGCATGTAATGCGTTCGTTGATCGAGCGTGTGAAGCTGGCTGGCATGGAAGATGGCTTCGGCGAAATTCTGGTCCCCACTGAAGAAGTGGTTGAGATGCGCAATGGCCAGAAGCGCAAAAGCGAGCGTAAATTCTTTCCAGGCTATGTGCTGGTACAGATGGATATGAACGAGGGTACTTGGCACTTGGTCAAGGACACTCCTCGTGTCATGGGCTTTATTGGTGGTACTGCCGACAAGCCGGCTCCTATCACCGACAAAGAAGCAGAAGCGATTCTGCGTCGAGTTGCTGATGGCAGCGACAAGCCCAAGCCTAAGACCCTGTTTGAGCCGGGTGAGGTGGTCCGTGTTACTGACGGTCCATTTGCTGACTTTAACGGTACGGTCGAAGAAGTTAACTACGAAAAGAGCCGCATACAGGTTGCAGTGCTCATTTTCGGTCGCTCTACTCCGGTAGAGCTAGAGTTCAGTCAGGTCGAGAAGGCATAACTGAACGAGAATCCCATACCCCGCAGCCTTAGGCTGTGGGGTTTTGTCGTCACTGGGATAAACGCGCAAGTAACCGGGGAGCCTGTCTAGGCGTCTGAACCCGTAATTGGAGTGCCTCATGGCTAAGAAGATTACTGCTTACATCAAGCTGCAAGTTAAGGCCGCTCAGGCCAACCCAAGTCCACCCGTTGGTCCAGCTCTGGGTCAGCACGGCGTGAACATCATGGAATTCTGCAAAGCTTTCAACGCCCGTACTCAGGGTCTTGAGCCAGGCCTGCCGACTCCTGTGATCATCACTGTTTACAGTGACCGCAGCTTCACTTTCGAAACTAAGAGCACCCCTGCTTCGGTTCTGCTGAAGAAAGCTGCTGGCCTGACCAGCGGTTCCGCTCGTCCAAACACCGTTAAGGTTGGCACTGTTACCCGTGCTCAGCTGGAAGAAATCGCGAAAACCAAAAACGCGGATCTGACTGCAGCTGATATGGATGCAGCCGTGCGTACTATCGCCGGTTCTGCTCGTAGCATGGGCCTTAACGTGGAGGGTGTGTAATGGCTAAGCTGACCAAGCGCCAAAAGGCTATCGCCGGCAAGATTGAAGCAGGCAAGGCCTACAACTTCGTAGAAGCCGCCGCTCTCCTGACCGAGCTGTCGACCGTTAAGTTCAGCGAGTCCGTAGACGTTGCTGTGAACCTGGGCGTAGACCCACGTAAATCTGACCAGGTTGTTCGTAGCGCTACTGTGCTGCCACACGGCACTGGCAAGACTGTACGTGTAGCTGTGTTCACCCAGGGCCCAGCAGCTGAAGCTGCTCTGGCTGCCGGTGCAGACCGCGTAGGTATGGACGATCTGGCTGCCGAAATGAAAGGCGGCGACCTGAACTATGACGTGGTTATTGCTTCCCCGGATGCAATGCGCGTTGTGGGTCAGCTGGGTCAGGTTCTGGGTCCTCGCGGCCTGATGCCTAACCCGAAAGTCGGTACCGTTACTCCAGACGTAGCTTCGGCAGTTAAGAACGCCAAGGCTGGTCAGGTTCGCTATCGTACCGACAAGAACGGCATCATCCACACTTCCGTTGGCAAGGTCGGCTTCGACGCCGTCAAGCTGAAGGAAAACGTTGAAGCCCTGATCGCTGACCTGAAGCGTATCAAGCCAGCTTCTTCGAAAGGCATCTACGTCAAGCGCGTTACCCTGAGCACCACTATGGGCCCAGGTCTGGTCATCGACCAGGGTTCGCTGGACGTATAAGACACAAGCGTGTGCAAGCAGTTGCACGCGCTGAAAAATTGGGGTCCCTGCCTGGCGGGGGCTATCCAAGACCGTAGGCGACGCAAGTCTTAAACCTCAAGCCTACGCAGATGGTGCTCCCGGTTCCTTACCGAATCAGACACCAAAACGACATCCAGCTCCGGTTGGATGAAACGGTAACAAGCAGGAGTTAAACCCGTGGCAATTAAACTCGAAGACAAGAAGGCCATCGTCGCTGAAGTCAACGAGGCTGCCAAAGCCGCTCTGTCCGCTGTCGTGGCTGATGCCCGTGGTGTGACAGTAGGCGCTATGACCGGACTCCGTAAAGAGGCCCGCGAAGCTGGTGTTTATGTACGTGTCGTACGTAACACCCTGCTCAAGCGCGCAGTTGAAGGCACTCAATATGACGTGCTCAACGACGCGTTCGTCGGCCCTACCCTGATTGCATTCTCCAAGGAACATCCGGGCGCTGCCGCTCGTATTTTCAAAGAGTTCGCAAAGGGTCAGGAAAAGTTCGAGATCAAGGCAGCTGCGTTCGAGGGCAAGTACCTCGCAGCAAACGAGATCGACGTGTTGGCTTCGCTGCCAACTCGCGACGAAGCTATTGCGAAGCTGATGAGCGTGATTCAAGGCGCTACCAGCAAGCTGGCTCGTACTCTGGCGGCTATTCGCGACCAGAAAGAAGCTGCTGCTGCCTAAGGCACTGCAAGCCCTTTCAAAATCATATGTTTAATTTGATGGCTGCGTAGGCTGTCACCCCAATACAGGAATTTATAGTCATGTCTCTGACTAACGAGCAAATCATCGAAGCAATCGGCCAGAAAACCGTTCTGGAAGTTGTTGAGCTGATCAAGGCAATGGAAGAAACCTTCGGCGTTACCGCTGCTGTTGCCGCTGCTGGCCCAGCTGCTGCTGCCGCTGTTGTTGAAGAGCAAACTGAATTCAACGTCATGCTGACCGAAGCTGGCGAGAAGAAAGTTAACGTGATCAAGGCTGTACGTGAACTGACCGGTCTGGGCCTGAAAGAAGCCAAGGCTGTAGTTGACGGTGCTCCTGCCATGGTTCTGGAAGCTGTTGCTAAAGAAGCAGCTGACAAAGCCAAAGCAGCTCTGGAAGAAGCAGGCGCTAAAGTCGAGCTCAAGTAAGCATCGACTTTGTGTCTCCAGCCCAAGCGTTAAGCGAACGGCTGATGGCTGGTGGCTTTTGCCACCGGCCTTTTTCCGTTATTGGCGACCGACTGGGTCGGTGCCAGTAACGTGCTGTAACCCACCCTGTGCGGTGGCGCAAACCAAAGGGTTTGCACGATTTTCTGGCTGCTCCCGTCGGGAGGAGCCGAATAAGCAGGTGACCAAGCTGGGGAACGCTGATGGCTTACTCATATACTGAGAAAAAACGTATCCGCAAGGACTTTAGCAAGTTGCCGGACGTCATGGATGTGCCGTACCTCCTGGCCATCCAGCTGGATTCGTATCGTGAATTCTTGCAAGCGGGAGCGACTAAAGATCAGTTCCGCGACGTGGGCCTGCATGCGGCCTTCAAATCCGTTTTCCCGATCATCAGCTACTCCGGCAATGCTGCGTTGGAGTATGTCGGTTATCGCCTGGGCGAACCGGCGTTTGATGTTAAAGAATGCGTGTTGCGTGGTGTAACTTACGCCGTACCTTTGCGGGTAAAAGTCCGTCTGATCATTTTCGACAAAGAATCGTCGAACAAAGCGATCAAGGACATCAAAGAGCAAGAAGTCTACATGGGTGAAATCCCCCTGATGACTGAGAACGGTACCTTCGTAATCAACGGTACCGAGCGTGTAATCGTTTCCCAGCTGCACCGTTCCCCTGGCGTATTCTTCGACCACGACCGTGGCAAGACGCACAGCTCCGGTAAGCTGCTGTACTCCGCGCGGATCATTCCATACCGCGGTTCGTGGCTGGACTTCGAGTTCGATCCGAAAGACTGCGTGTTCGTCCGTATCGACCGTCGCCGCAAGTTGCCTGCGTCGGTTCTGCTGCGCGCGCTGGGCTACACCACTGAAGAAGTGCTGGACGCTTTCTACACCACCAACGTATTCCATGTGAAAGGCGAGAGCCTGAGCCTGGAGCTGGTGCCTCAGCGCCTGCGTGGTGAGATTGCCGTTCTGGACATCCAGGATGACAAGGGCAAGGTTATTGTCGAGCAGGGTCGTCGTATCACCGCTCGTCACATCAACCAGCTGGAAAAAGCCGGTATCAAAGAGCTGGATGTACCTCTGGACTACGTCCTGGGCCGTACTACTGCCAAGGCTATCGTGCACCCGGCTACCGGTGAAATCCTGGCAGAGTGCAACACCGAGCTGAACACCGAGATCCTGGCAAAAATCGCCAAGGCCCAGGTCGTTCGCATCGAGACTCTGTACACCAACGACATCGACTGCGGTCCGTTCGTCTCTGACACTCTGAAGATCGACTCCACCAGCAACCAATTGGAAGCCCTGGTCGAGATCTATCGCATGATGCGTCCTGGCGAGCCACCGACCAAAGATGCTGCCGAGACTCTGTTCAACAACCTGTTCTTCAGCCCTGAGCGCTATGACTTGTCTGCCGTTGGCCGGATGAAGTTCAACCGCCGTATCGGTCGTACCGAGATCGAAGGTTCGGGCGTCCTGTGCAAAGAAGACATCGTTGCCGTACTGAAGACTCTGGTCGACATCCGTAACGGTAAAGGCATCGTCGACGACATCGACCACCTGGGTAACCGTCGTGTTCGCTGCGTAGGCGAAATGGCCGAGAACCAGTTCCGCGTTGGCCTGGTGCGTGTAGAGCGTGCGGTCAAAGAGCGCCTGTCGATGGCTGAAAGCGAAGGCCTGATGCCGCAAGACCTGATCAATGCCAAGCCAGTGGCTGCGGCAGTGAAAGAGTTCTTCGGTTCCAGCCAGCTGTCCCAGTTCATGGACCAGAACAACCCGCTGTCCGAGATCACCCACAAGCGTCGTGTTTCTGCACTTGGCCCGGGTGGTCTGACCCGTGAGCGTGCAGGCTTCGAAGTCCGTGACGTACACCCGACCCACTACGGTCGTGTATGCCCGATTGAAACGCCGGAAGGTCCGAACATCGGTCTGATCAACTCCCTGGCGGCCTATGCGCGCACCAACCAGTACGGCTTCCTCGAGAGCCCGTACCGTGTGGTGAAAGACGCTCTGGTAACCGACGAGATCGTGTTCCTGTCCGCTATCGAAGAGGCCGATCACGTGATCGCCCAGGCTTCGGCGACCATGAACGACAAAGGTCAGTTGGTCGATGAGCTGGTAGCTGTTCGTCACTTGAACGAATTCACCGTCAAGGCGCCGGAAGACGTCACCTTGATGGACGTTTCGCCGAAGCAGGTAGTTTCGGTCGCAGCGTCGCTGATTCCGTTCCTCGAGCACGACGACGCCAACCGTGCATTGATGGGTTCCAACATGCAGCGTCAGGCTGTACCGACCCTGCGTGCTGACAAGCCGCTGGTAGGTACCGGCATGGAGCGCAACGTTGCCCGTGACTCCGGCGTTTGCGTCGTGGCTCGTCGTGGCGGCGTGATCGACTCGGTCGATGCCAGCCGTATCGTGGTTCGTGTTGCTGATGATGAAGTTGAAACCGGTGAAGCCGGCGTCGACATCTACAACCTGACCAAGTACACCCGCTCCAACCAGAACACCTGCATCAACCAGCGTCCGCTGGTGAGCAAGGGTGATCGGGTTCAGCGCAGCGACATCATGGCCGATGGTCCGTCCACCGATATGGGTGAACTGGCTCTGGGTCAGAACATGCGCATCGCATTCATGGCGTGGAACGGCTTCAACTTCGAAGACTCCATCTGCCTGTCCGAGCGTGTGGTTCAGGAAGACCGTTTCACCACGATCCACATCCAGGAACTGACCTGTGTGGCGCGTGACACCAAGCTTGGCCCAGAGGAAATCACTGCAGACATCCCGAACGTGGGTGAGGCTGCACTGAACAAGCTGGACGAAGCCGGTATCGTTTATGTAGGTGCTGAAGTTGGCGCAGGCGACATCCTGGTCGGTAAGGTCACTCCGAAAGGCGAGACTCAGCTGACTCCGGAAGAGAAGCTGCTGCGTGCGATCTTCGGTGAAAAAGCCAGCGACGTTAAAGACACCTCCCTGCGTGTACCTACTGGTACCAAGGGCACCGTCATTGACGTACAGGTCTTCACTCGTGACGGCGTTGAGCGTGATGCTCGTGCACTGTCGATCGAGAAGAGCCAGCTGGACGAGATCCGCAAGGACCTGAACGAAGAGTTCCGCATTGTTGAAGGTGCGACCTTCGAACGTCTGCGCTCCGCTCTGGTCGGCCATAAAGCCGAAGGCGGCGCCGGCCTGAAGAAGGGTCAGGAAATCACCGACGAAGTTCTCGACGGTCTTGAGCACGGCCAGTGGTTCAAACTGCGCATGGCTGAAGACGCTCTGAACGAGCAGCTCGAGAAGGCCCAGGCCTACATCGTTGATCGTCGCCGTCTGCTGGACGACAAGTTCGAAGACAAGAAGCGCAAGCTACAGCAGGGCGATGACCTGGCTCCAGGCGTGCTGAAAATCGTCAAGGTCTACCTGGCAATCCGTCGTCGCATCCAGCCGGGTGACAAGATGGCCGGTCGTCACGGTAACAAGGGTGTGGTCTCCGTGATCATGCCGGTTGAAGACATGCCGCACGATGCCAATGGCACCCCGGTCGACGTAGTCCTTAACCCGCTGGGCGTACCTTCGCGTATGAACGTTGGTCAGATCCTCGAAACTCACCTGGGCCTCGCGGCCAAAGGTCTGGGCGAGAAGATCAATCGCATGGTCGAAGAGCAGCGCAAGGTCGCAGAACTGCGTACCTTCCTGGACGAGATCTACAACCAGATCGGCGGTCGTAACGAAGACCTGGACAGCTTCTCCGATCAGGAGATCCTGGATCTGGCGAACAACCTGCGCGGCGGTGTTCCGATGGCCACTCCGGTGTTCGACGGTGCCAAGGAAAGCGAAATCAAGGCCATGCTGAAACTGGCGGACCTGCCAGAAAGCGGCCAGATGCAACTGACCGACGGCCGTACCGGCAACAAGTTCGAGCGTCCAGTTACCGTTGGCTACATGTACATGCTGAAACTGAACCACTTGGTAGACGACAAGATGCACGCTCGTTCTACCGGTTCGTACAGCCTGGTTACCCAGCAGCCGCTGGGTGGTAAGGCGCAGTTCGGTGGTCAGCGTTTCGGGGAGATGGAGGTCTGGGCACTGGAAGCATACGGTGCTGCATACACTCTGCAAGAAATGCTCACAGTGAAGTCGGACGATGTGAACGGTCGTACCAAGATGTACAAAAACATCGTGGACGGCGATCACCGTATGGAGCCGGGCATGCCCGAGTCCTTCAACGTGTTGATCAAAGAAATTCGTTCCCTCGGCATCGATATCGATCTGGAAACCGAATAACACGTGACGCGAATCGAGAGCGGGGCAGGATTGCCCGCTCTCTGCTCCGCCAGGAGGAAAGGCCTTGAAAGACCTACTGAATTTGCTGAAAAACCAGGGTCAAGTCGAAGAGTTCGACGCCATCCGTATCGGATTGGCCTCGCCTGAGATGATCCGTTCGTGGTCGTTCGGTGAAGTTAAAAAGCCGGAAACCATCAACTACCGTACGTTCAAGCCTGAGCGTGACGGCCTGTTCTGCGCCAAGATCTTTGGCCCGGTAAAGGATTACGAGTGCCTGTGCGGTAAGTACAAGCGCTTGAAGCATCGCGGCGTGATCTGCGAGAAGTGCGGCGTTGAAGTTGCGCTGGCCAAGGTTCGTCGTGAGCGCATGGCGCACATCGAACTGGCTTCGCCGGTCGCCCACATCTGGTTCCTGAAATCGCTGCCGTCCCGTATCGGCTTGCTGATGGACATGACTCTGCGTGATATCGAGCGCGTTCTCTACTTCGAGAGCTATGTCGTTATCGATCCAGGCATGACCACCCTTGAAAAAGGTCAGCTGCTGAACGATGAGCAGTACTTCGAGGCGCTGGAAGAGTTCGGTGATGACTTCGACGCCCGCATGGGTGCCGAGGCTGTCCGTGAGCTGCTGCACGCTATCGACCTGGAGCACGAGATTGGCCGTCTGCGTGAAGAGATTCCGCAAACCAACTCGGAAACCAAGATCAAGAAGCTGTCCAAGCGTCTGAAGTTGATGGAAGCCTTCCAGGGTTCCGGCAACCTGCCAGAGTGGATGGTGCTGACCGTTCTGCCGGTTCTGCCGCCAGACCTGCGTCCACTGGTCCCGCTGGATGGCGGTCGTTTCGCCACTTCCGACCTCAACGATCTGTATCGTCGAGTGATCAACCGTAACAACCGTTTGAAGCGCCTGCTGGATCTGTCCGCTCCGGACATCATCGTGCGCAACGAAAAGCGTATGTTGCAGGAAGCTGTCGATGCACTGCTCGACAACGGTCGTCGTGGCCGCGCTATCACCGGTTCCAACAAGCGTCCTCTGAAATCCCTGGCTGACATGATCAAGGGTAAGCAAGGTCGTTTCCGTCAGAACTTGCTCGGTAAGCGTGTTGACTACTCCGGTCGTTCGGTAATTACAGTAGGTCCGACCCTGCGTCTGCATCAGTGCGGTCTGCCCAAGAAGATGGCTCTCGAGCTGTTCAAGCCATTCATCTTCGGTAAGTTGGAAATGCGTGGCCTGGCCACCACCATCAAAGCCGCCAAGAAGATGGTCGAGCGCGAACTGCCAGAGGTTTGGGACGTTCTCGCTGAAGTGATCCGTGAACACCCGGTTCTCCTCAACCGTGCACCGACCCTTCACCGTCTGGGTATCCAGGCGTTTGAACCGGTACTGATCGAAGGTAAGGCTATCCAGCTGCACCCTCTGGTCTGTGCTGCGTACAACGCCGACTTCGACGGCGACCAAATGGCCGTGCACGTACCGCTGACCCTGGAAGCCCAGCTGGAAGCGCGTGCGTTGATGATGTCGACCAACAACATTCTGTCGCCAGCCAACGGTGAGCCAATCATCGTTCCGTCGCAGGACGTTGTACTGGGTCTGTACTACATGACTCGTGAAGCGATCAACGCCAAGGGCGAAGGTCGTGTGTTCGCTGACCTGCAGGAAGTCGACCGCGTGTTCCGCGCCGGCGAAGCTGCTCTGCACGCCAAGATCAAGGTTCGCATCAGCGAAACCGTCAATGATCGTGATGGCGGCAGCGTGAGCACCACCCGTATTGTCGACACCACTGTCGGCCGTGCGCTGCTGTTCCAGGTTGTGCCGAAGGGTCTGTCGTTCGACGTCGTCAACCTGCCGATGAAGAAGAAGGCGATCTCCAAGCTGATCAACCAGTGCTACCGCGTGGTTGGTCTGAAAGAGACCGTTATCTTCGCTGACCAGTTGATGTACACCGGTTTCGCTTACTCGACCATTTCCGGCGTTTCCATCGGTGTTAACGACTTCGTTATCCCGGATGAAAAGGCTCGCATCATCGGTGCTGCCACCGACGAAGTGAAAGAAATCGAGAGCCAGTACGCCTCCGGCCTGGTAACCCAGGGCGAGAAGTACAACAAAGTGATCGACCTTTGGTCGAAGGCCAACGACGAAGTATCCAAGGCGATGATGGCCAACCTCTCGAAAGAGAAGGTCATCGACCGCAATGGCGACGAAGTCGAGCAAGAATCGTTCAACTCGATGTACATGATGGCTGACTCGGGTGCGCGGGGTTCCGCAGCACAGATCCGTCAGCTGGCCGGTATGCGTGGTCTGATGGCCAAGCCGGACGGCTCCATCATCGAAACGCCGATTACTGCGAACTTCCGTGAAGGTCTGAGCGTACTCCAGTACTTCATCTCGACTCACGGTGCTCGTAAAGGTCTGGCGGATACCGCGTTGAAAACTGCGAACTCCGGTTACCTGACTCGTCGTCTGGTGGACGTTGCGCAGGATCTGGTTGTAACCGAGATCGATTGCGGCACCGAACACGGCCTGCTGATGACTCCGCACATTGAAGGCGGCGACGTTGTAGAGCCACTGGGTGAGCGCGTATTGGGTCGTGTTATCGCCCGTGACGTATTCAAGCCGGGTACCGAGGACGTCATCGTTCCTGCCGGCACCCTGGTAGACGAAAAGTGGGTTGAATTCATCGAGCTCAACAGCATCGACGAAGTGATCGTGCGTTCGCCGATCAGCTGCGAAACCCGCTATGGCATCTGTGCCAAGTGCTACGGCCGTGACCTGGCTCGTGGCCACCAGGTGAACATTGGTGAGGCGGTCGGCGTTATCGCTGCCCAATCCATCGGTGAGCCGGGTACCCAGCTGACCATGCGTACGTTCCACATTGGTGGTGCGGCGAGCCGTACTTCCGCAGCCGACAGCGTTCAGGTGAAGAATGGCGGTACCGTCCGTCTGCACAACCTGAAGCACGTTGAGCGTGTGGATGGTCACCTGGTTGCTGTGTCCCGTTCCGGTGAGCTGGCAATCGCTGATGACTTCGGTCGTGAGCGCGAGCGTTACAAGCTGCCGTACGGTGCTGTGATTTCGGTTAAAGAAGGTGACAAGGTCGACGCTGGCGCTATCGTGGCCAAGTGGGATCCGCACACTCACCCGATCGTTACCGAAATGAAAGGTACCGTGACCTACGTGGGCATGGAAGAAGGCATCACGATCAAGCGTCAGACTGACGAATTGACCGGTATGACCAACATTGAAGTGCTTGACGTCAAAGACCGTCCAGCTGCCGGCAAGGACATCCGTCCTGCTGTGAAGATGGTGGGTATGGATGGGAAGGATCTGCTGCTGCCAGGTACCGACGTACCAGCACAGTACTTCCTGCCGGCCAACGCCCTGGTCGGTGTTGCCGACGGTGCGCAGATCGCGATCGGTGATGTTATCGCTCGTATTCCGCAAGAAACTTCGAAGACCCGTGACATCACCGGTGGTCTGCCGCGTGTTGCCGACCTGTTCGAAGCTCGTCGTCCGAAAGAGGCGTCGATTCTGGCAGAAGTCAGCGGCACCATCGCGTTCGGTAAAGAGACCAAGGGCAAGCGCCGTCTGGTCATTACTCCGAACGACGGTAGCGATCCGTATGAAGAGCTGATTCCGAAGTGGCGTCACCTGAACGTCTTCGAAGGCGAACAAGTGAACCGCGGCGAAGTTATCTCCGACGGTCCGAGCGATCCACACGACATCCTGCGTCTGCTGGGTGTGAGTGCGCTGGCCAAGTACATCGTCAACGAGATCCAGGACGTTTACCGTCTGCAAGGCGTGAAGATCAACGACAAGCACATCGAGACCATCCTGCGTCAGATGCTGCGTAAAGTTGAGATTGCCGAGTCCGGCGACTCCAGCTTCATCAAGGGTGACCAGATGGAACTGACTCACGTACTGGTAGAAAACGAGCGTCTGAGCACCGAAGACAAGTTCGTCGCCAAGTTCACCCGCGTACTGCTGGGTATCACCAAGGCGTCCTTGTCCACCGAGTCGTTCATCTCGGCGGCCTCTTTCCAAGAGACCACCCGTGTACTGACCGAAGCGGCGGTAACCGGCAAGCGCGACTACCTGCGTGGCCTGAAAGAAAACGTGGTTGTGGGTCGTCTGATCCCGGCCGGTACTGGCCTGGCGTACCACAGCGAGCGTAAGCGTCGTCGTGATGCAGACAAGCCACTGCGCGTAAGCGCAAGCGAAGTCGAAGCAGCACTGACTGAAGCGCTGAACTCCAGCGGTAACTGAGGTCTGCAGTAGATTGAGACGGGGCCCCGGCTTTTTCGATTGAGAACCAAGACACTTTTTGTCGAGGTTCGCTGATCGGGGAGGCCGGGGCCTTGCCTTGACTGGGGACAAGATCCTCTTTAGACTCTTGTACCCCTAAATTTGGTGGAGCTCGTGCTCTGCCATTTTGTTTATGTCGAAAGACAACAGTGGAGCTAGTAGATGGCAACTATCAACCAGCTGGTACGTCAGCCGCGTAAGCGTATCGTCGAGAAATCCGACGTGCCTGCGCTGCAGAACTGCCCGCAACGTCGTGGCGTGTGCACTCGCGTGTATACCACTACGCCGAAAAAACCTAACTCGGCACTGCGTAAAGTATGCCGTGTGCGTCTGACCAACGGTTTCGAGGTTTCCTCGTACATCGGCGGTGAAGGCCACAACCTGCAAGAGCACAGCGTCGTACTGATTCGCGGCGGCCGTGTAAAAGACTTGCCAGGTGTTCGTTACCACACCGTTCGCGGCTCCCTGGATACTTCCGGCGTTAAAGGTCGTAACCAAGGTCGTTCGAAGTACGGTACCAAGCGTCCGAAGTAATCGGTCGTTTTGCAGTTTTTAATTATATTGAGTCGATAAGAGTAAGGTCGGGCACGCGTCCATTGGATCAACTGTCCCGAGCTAACCTGAAGACCGTTTGAGGGCTTATCAATGCCAAGACGTCGCGTAGCAGCCAAACGTGAGATTCTGGACGATCCGAAATACGGAAGCCAGATCCTCGCCAAGTTCATGAACCACGTAATGGAAAGCGGCAAGAAAGCCGTTGCCGAGCGTATCGTTTATGGCGCGCTGGAAAAAGTTAAAGAGCGCAAGAACAGCGATCCCCTGGAAATCTTCGAGAAAGCTCTCGACGCCATCGCTCCGCTGGTCGAAGTGAAGTCGCGCCGTGTAGGCGGTGCTACTTACCAGGTTCCGGTCGAAGTTCGTCCGTCCCGTCGTAACGCTCTGGCAATGCGCTGGTTGGTAGACTTCGCCCGCAAGCGCGGCGAGAAGTCTATGGCTCTGCGTTTGGCTGGCGAACTGCTGGACGCTGCCGAAGGCAAAGGTGCTGCAGTTAAGAAGCGTGAAGACGTTCACCGTATGGCTGAAGCCAACAAGGCTTTCTCGCACTACCGCTTCTAATATCGGCATCATTCATTTTGCGAGGGCTTTATGGCTCGTACTACAGCAATCAACCGCTACCGTAACATCGGTATCTGTGCCCACGTTGACGCGGGCAAGACTACCACTACCGAGCGGATCCTGTTCTACACAGGTCTCAGCCACAAGATGGGTGAGGTGCATGACGGCGCTGCGACCACCGACTGGATGGTGCAGGAGCAGGAGCGGGGTATCACCATTACCTCCGCTGCTGTAACTACCTTCTGGAAAGGTTCGCGCGGCCAATACGATAACTATCGTGTAAACGTTATCGATACCCCTGGCCACGTTGACTTCACCATTGAAGTAGAGCGCTCTCTGCGTGTACTCGACGGCGCGGTCGTTGTGTTCTGCGGTACTTCCGGTGTTGAGCCTCAGTCTGAAACCGTATGGCGTCAAGCCAACAAGTACGGTGTTCCACGTGTTGTTTACGTGAACAAGATGGACCGTGCCGGTGCCAACTTCCTGCGCGTTGTTGGCCAGATTAAGAACCGCCTGGGTCATACCCCGGTTCCGGTCCAGCTGGCTATCGGTGCTGAAGATAACTTCGAAGGTCAGGTTGATCTGATCAAGATGAAGGCTATCTACTGGAACGACGACGACAAGGGTACTACCTATCGCGAGGAAGAAATTCCTGCCGATATGCTGGACCTGGCTAACGAGTGGCGCTCCAACATGGTTGAAGCTGCTGCTGAAGCCAACGAAGAGCTGATGAACAAGTACCTTGAAGAAGGTGACCTGACTGTCGAAGAGATCAAGGCCGGTCTGCGTGCGCGCACCCTGGCTAGCGAGATCGTTCCGGCCGTCTGCGGTTCGTCGTTCAAGAACAAGGGCGTTCCCCTGGTTCTCGATGCCGTTATCGACTTCTTGCCTGCTCCTACCGAGATCCCGGCGATCAAGGGTATCCATCCGGATCTCATCGAGAAGCCGAAGGATGAGCTGGTAGAGGCTGACTACGACGAGCGTCATGCTGACGATGCTGAACCGTTCTCGGCTCTGGCATTCAAGATTGCTACCGACCCGTTCGTTGGTACTCTGACTTTCGTGCGCGTTTACTCGGGCTTCCTGAGCTCGGGCGACTCCGTGATCAACTCGGTCAAGGGCAAGAAAGAGCGCGTTGGTCGTATGGTGCAGATGCACGCCAACCAGCGTGAAGAGATCAAGGAAGTACGTGCAGGCGACATCGCTGCGCTGATCGGCATGAAAGACGTCACCACTGGTGACACTCTGTGCGATCTCGACAAGCAGATCATTCTTGAGCGTATGGACTTCCCTGAGCCTGTGATTTCGGTAGCGGTAGAGCCGAAAACCAAGCAGGACCAGGAAAAGATGGGTATTGCACTGGGCAAGCTGGCTCAGGAAGACCCGTCGTTCCGCGTCAAGACCGACGAAGAGACTGGTCAGACCATCATCTCCGGTATGGGTGAGCTGCACTTGGACATCCTCGTTGACCGCATGAAGCGCGAGTTCAACGTCGAGGCCAACATCGGCAAGCCGCAGGTTTCGTACCGCGAGAAGATCAGCAAGAGCAACGTTGAGATCGAAGGCAAGTTCGTTCGTCAATCCGGCGGTCGCGGTCAGTTCGGTCACTGCTGGATCCGTTTCTCGGAGCCAGACGTCGATGCGAACGGCAACATCACCGAAGGTCTGGTCTTCACCAACGAAGTTGTTGGTGGTGTGGTTCCTAAGGAATACATCCCGGCTATCCAGAAGGGTATCGAAGAGCAGATGAAGAACGGCGTCGTTGCCGGTTATCCGCTGATCGGCCTGAAGGCTACCGTGTTTGATGGTTCCTACCACGACGTCGACTCCAACGAGATGGCGTTCAAGGTGGCAGCCTCCATGGCGACCAAGCAGCTGGCCCAGAAGGGTGGCGGCGTTGTGCTCGAGCCGATCATGAAGGTTGAAGTTGTAACCCCAGAGGACTACATGGGTGACGTGATGGGTGACCTGAACCGTCGTCGTGGTCTGATTCAGGGTATGGATGACTCGGTGTCCGGCAAGGTTATCCGTGCTGAAGTGCCACTGGGTGAAATGTTCGGTTATGCAACTGACGTTCGTTCCATGTCTCAGGGTCGCGCGAGCTACTCCATGGAATTCTCCAAATACGCCGAAGCTCCGTCGAACATCGTCGAAGCTCTCGTTAAAAAACAAGGCTGATTCAGTCTCCCCTTTAGGCTAGGAGTTAATTGTCGTGGCTAAAGAAAAATTTGAACGTAACAAACCGCACGTCAACGTTGGCACTATCGGTCACGTTGACCACGGTAAAACCACTCTGACCGCTGCTCTGACTCGCGTTTGCTCCGAAGTTTTCGGTTCGGCTCGTGTTGACTTCGACAAGATCGACAGCGCCCCAGAAGAAAAAGCTCGTGGTATCACCATCAACACCGCGCACGTAGAGTACGACTCGAACATTCGTCACTACGCGCACGTTGACTGCCCAGGTCACGCCGACTACGTCAAAAACATGATCACTGGTGCTGCGCAGATGGACGGCGCGATCCTGGTTTGCTCGGCTGCCGATGGTCCGATGCCACAAACCCGTGAGCACATCCTGCTGTCCCGTCAGGTAGGCGTTCCGTACATCGTTGTCTTCCTGAACAAGGCTGACATGGTTGACGACGCTGAGCTGCTGGAACTGGTTGAGATGGAAGTGCGCGACCTGCTGAGCACTTACGACTTCCCAGGTGACGACACTCCGATCATCATCGGTTCGGCTCTGATGGCTCTGAAC
>NZ_JAFEVP010000014.1:0-7631 GCF_017947325.1 Pseudomonas sp. MWU349
TACTTTCGTCCGGGTTGTAACCGAGGTTGGACAGCAGGTAGTCCGAGCTCATGAACTGCTTGAGGTCGGTGAGTGCCGGGTTGGTTTCGATCAGGTATTTGTGCGGATTGCTGCGCACACTGCTGTCCGGCAAGCCCTGGACGCGCTCGATGCGGATGGGCGCGGTGGGCTGCCCGTTGAGGGCCATGGGCTGGCTGATGCCGTCATCGACGGCCGCACGACCCGGCAGCACCGGGCCAGGAGTCGTTCCGGCTCCCGGGAGGGCGGCGTTGATCGCGCTGGCCTCGGTACCGATGTTGACGATCTGCCGGTGGTTGGTGCTCAGGTCGCCCGAGCGGCTGGCTATCTGCTGCGCATCCGCAATACGGATGTCTTGCACTTGCGCCACCGGCAGCGCCTGTTGGCGCTGTGCGGTGTTCAGGGTGGCGCCGCCCAGGGTCCAGGTTTGCGGGCCGGTGGTGGTCGGTGTGCTGCCGCCTTGGCCGCTGAGACGGAACAGGCCGTTCTGTCCGCTCGGCAAGCTGAAGCCAGGCAGCGCCAGCGGGTTGACCTGTTGTTGGGCCAGGTCGGGTGGCAATTGCTGATTGAGGGTGACGCGAGTGGAGAAAGCACCGCCCGGTGCATCGTTATTAATGCGCGCACCACTGCCCACGTAGGTATAACCAGGGCGCACCACACTGTTATTGATACCGTTGCCGGCATTGATGCTCACCGCTCCCCCGGCCTGCATCACCGCGGCATAGCTTTGGTCACCGCCAGCCAGCTTGCGCGTGCTGCCAAGGTGCACCCACTCTCGCTCGGTCATGCCGATAAAGCCGGCCATTGCCCCTTGCAGGCCACCCAGATCGTTGGGGGTGTAGCCGCCGCTCTGGAACCAGTACTTGTTGGTGAAAGCGTTGGCCACGTTGTACCAGGAGCCGGCATTCTTGGCCCGTGCCGACATGAACACCCGAGTGGTTTCGGTTTCGCCGGTCTCCACGCCGCTGTTGGTCAAGTTGTTGACCGTGGCCACAAGGTCGCCGGCCGCCGCGATGGTGCTGCTCTGGTTCAGCAGGTCGCCGCCCTTGATGTTCAAGTGAGCACCGGAGGTGATGCTCGACGCCGCACTGGCTTCGGTGACCTCGAACTTGTCGCGCTGGACGATCTCCCAGACGTGGTTGCGCTTGCCGCTGCAGTCGCCGGCGTTGACCCCTTCGATACAGCCGATCTCGCCAATTCGCGCGGTATAGATGCCCTGGTTGTCGGTTTTCAGCACCGCACGCACGTTCTCAATGGTGCTGGCCGCGAGGCCCATGGAACCATCGCTCTGCAATGAGCCGGAGCTGTTGACGATACGGCTGGCCAGGGTGCCCTGGCCGTCACGGTCGACGGTCAGGTTGCCGAGGCTGTACACATCGGCATAGCTGTTGGTCAGGCTATCGACCCGCAGGCCCATGTCGCCGCCACTGAACAGCAGCCCATGGTCATTGAACAGGGCCCCGGTGGTCAGGGTCAGGCCCTGGGCCGCTCCGAGAGTGCCCTGATTGTTCACACCGCCAGCGCTCAGGTTCAGTTGGGCGCCAGAGGTCAGACGCCCGGCGTTGTTCAGCTGGCCAGCGACGCTGATGCGGGTGTCGCCGCCACCGGCAAGACTGGACGGGGCATCGAGGTTGACCTGGGCCGCGCCGAGGGCCAGGGTGCCGCGGCTGCTCAAGCGGCCGTTGCCCGAGAAGGTGCCGCTCAGGTTGAGGTTGAGGCTGCCATCGCTGGCGATCAGCCCCTCGTTGCTCCAGTTGCCGCCGCTACCGATGAAAGCATCGCTGGCCAGCAGTTGGCCGCTGGCGCTCTGGCTGAAATTATTGACGTTGACGGTCAGGCGCCCGGCCTGAATCACGCTGCTGTTGTTCCAGCTATCGGCATTCAAGGCCAGGCCGCCACGGGTGACGATGCTGCCGCCTGCGCCGGTGACGTTGCCGGTGGAAATGTCGAAGGTGCCGCGGCCCACATGCAGCAGGCTACCGCCGCCGTTGAGGAAGTGGCCTACCCCCAGGCTCAGGTCACTGTTGGCGCTTTCCAGGGTGCCGTTACGGTTGTCGAACTGCCCGCCGATCTCGAAGCGAGTGCTGCCACCACTGCCCAGGGCCCGCAGTTGGCCGGTCTGGTTATCGAGGCTGGCGGCCTTGATTGACAGGCTGCTGTCGCTTTCGATGATGCCCAGCCGGTTGTTCAGGGCGCCGCGCAGATCGAGGTCGATGCGCTGGCCAGCGATCTGTCCATCGTTGTCGCCGCTGTTGTCGAAATTGCCGCCGCTGACCTGGACCAGGCCCTTGGCATAGAGACCGCCGTTGCGGTTGTCGAAGTCGCCGGTGGTGATCAGTGCATCGCCGGTTTGCGCGGAGATCCGCCCGCCGTAGTTGTCGATACCGGCCAGGGCCTTGAGGCTCAAGCGCTGGGCCTGGGTCACGCCGCCCTGACGGTTGTTGTTCAGGTCATAGCCGTTTTTCAGCACGCCTCGAAGGTCGGCGACCATTGCCCCTTGCAGGCTGGAAAGTATCCCACCGCGGTTGTCCAGATTGCCGGCGCCGATGTTCAGGTCGCCGTTCTTGGCCAGGATGCGCCCGCTCTGGTTGTCGAGGTCGCCGGTGCTCAGGTTCAGCGCGCCCTGGCTCTGCAGGGTGCCCTTGGCATTGGCGAGGCTGGCAGCCTGGACGTGCAGGTCGCCGTTCTGGCTATAGATCAAGCCATCGCCACTGTTGTGCAGCGTGCCATCCACGGTCAGGGTCAGTTGATCGTTGGCCGCGACGGTCCCGCGATTGCGGTTGTCCAGGCCGCTGCCGAGCAGCGTCATCAGGCCCTGGCTGGCGATCTGGCCGCCCTGGTTGTCGATCTGGCCGGCGCGCTCGATGCGCAGCGGGCCACCGCTGGCCAGCTTGCCGCCGCTGTTGACCAAAGCGCCCAGCAGGCTAAGGGTCACAGCAGCGTTGCCCTTGAGGCTGCCGTTGCGGTTGTCCAGGCTTGTGGCGCGAAGGCTCAAGGCCTGCTGCGCACTGATCCCGCCACCAGCGTTGCCCAGGGTCATGGCTTGCACCGTCAGGGCCGCGCCGCTGTCGATCAGCCCCCCCTGGGCGTTGTCCAACAGGCCGCTGACGTCGAGAGTCTGTTCACCGGCGCTGGAAAGGATGCCGCCGCTGTTGTCGAGGTTGGCCGCCGTCACGCGCAGGGCCTTCTGGCTGACCAGGGCACCGGCGCCGCTGTTCTGCAGGTCACCACCGACCTGCACCTCGACCCCGCCACTGCGACTGGACAGGGTGCCCAGGTTACGGTTGTCCAGGCTGCCCAGGTTGGCGCTCAGGCCCTGCCAGCCCGATACCAGGCCGCCCTGGTTGAGCAGCTCCCGGGCCTTGAGGTTCAGTTGGTCATTGCTGATCAGTTTGCCGGCGCTGTTGTCCAGGGTACGCGCCGTCAAGTCCAGGCCCTGGCGGCTGGAAACTTCACCGTTGCGGTTATTCAGGTCGCGCAAGTGGGCGATGGTCAGGGAGCCGTCGGTGCTGATCAGGCCGGCGCTGTTGTTCAAGTCACCTGTGGCACTGCCCAGGTCCACGGCGATGGCGCTGCCCAGCAGCGACCCGCCCTGGTTATCCAGCGCACTGCTGCCGATGGTCAGGCGGTCAGCGGCATTGATCAGGCCTTGCTGGCTGTTGTTCAGGGCGCCGGCCAGTTGCAGGTCAAGAGCACCACGGCTGGTGAGCGTAGCGCCGCTGTTGTCCAGGCTTGCGGCCCGGATATCCAGGCTCGCGGCGGCGATCATGCCCTTGAGGTTGCCCAGGGCCTGGTCGATGCGCAGGGTCAGGGCCTGATTGCTCAAGACCTTGCCCTGGCTGTTGTCCAGGCGCTCGGCGGCCAGGCTGAAGGCTTGCGCCGAGGAAATCTCGCCGCCCTGGTTGTTCACCTCCTTGAGGTTCTTGAGCATCAGCAACGGTGCGTTGATCAGGCCCTGCTGGTTATTCAACTGGCCATGATTGAGGTCCAGGCTCAGGGCGGTGTTGCTGAACAGTTGGCCGCCCTGTTGGTCAAGACCGCTGACACTGGCGCTCAAGGCACCGTCGCTGGCGATCCGGCCGCCGTCCTGGTTGGTCAATTGGGCGCTGCTGAGGGTCAGGCTGTCGCCACCGCTCAAGCGGCCTTTGTGGCTGTTGTCCAAAGCCCCGGTGCGAACGCTGGCGGTGGCCTTGGCGCTGATGTTGCCCTGGTTGCGGTTATCCAGGCGGGCGCTATTGAGCAGCAGCGCGCCATCGGTAACGATCACCCCGCCCTGATTGAGCAGCGCACCGCCGTGCTCCAGGGTCAGCGCCCCGGCGCTGGAGACGCTGCCGCCGCTGTTGTCCAGTTCGGCACTCTTGAGCCCCAGGCGGCCTTCGGCGCTGATCAGGCCCTGGCGGTTGTCCAGGAGGCCCAGCAGCTCGGCCTTGAGTTGTTGCTCGGTCAGCAGCGCGCCACCGTGGTTGTCCAGGCTGTCGCCACTGAGGGTCAGCCCGGCCTTGCCCGAAAGCAGGCCCTGGCTGCGGTTGATCACTTGCGCCACCGTCAGCTCCAGGGCGCCCTCGGCCAGAACCTTGCCGCCCTCGCTGTTGGCCAGGCGAGTGCCGTCCAGGCTAACGTCGGCCTTGCTCGACAGCTCACCGCCCCGGTTGTCGACGGCCCCGATCTTGAGCGCCAGCCCTTGGGTAGCGCCCACCAGGCCGCCCTGACGGTTATCAAGGCTGTCGGCGACCAGTTCCAGACGCTGGGCAGCCATGAGCTGCCCACCCTGGTTGTTCAAGGCAGCCACCTTGGCCTGGACATCGGCCTTGCCGGAAATCTGCCCTTGGCTGTTGTCCAGGGCACCTACCGTCAGGCTCAGCTGTTCATCAGCGATTACTGTGCCTTGCTGGTTGGCCAACTGGCCGTCGACGCGCAGGGTCTGAGCGCCCAGGCTGCTGATCAGCCCCTCACTGTTGTCCAGTCGATGGCTGCGCAGGTCTAGAGTCTTGGCCGAAACCAGCCCCTTGAGGTTGCTCAGCGCCTGCTCGATACGCAGGGTCAGGCCTTGCTGGCTGATCAGCTTGCCGCTGCTGTTGTCCAGGTTGCCAGCGGCCAGGGTGAAGGCCTGGGCGCTGGAGATTTCACCGCCCTGGTTGTTCACGTCCGCCAGGTTTTTCAGCACCAGTAGCGGGGCGTTGATCAGCCCCTGGTGATTGGTGAGTTGCCCTTGATTCAGGTCCAGGGTCAGGGTGCTTTTGCTGAACAGTTCGCCGCCCTGTTGATCGAGACCGCTGAGGCTGGCGGTCAGGGCTTTTTCGCTGGCGATCCGGCTGCCCTGGCCATTGCTGACCTGGGCCGCCTTGAGATCGAGGCTGTCGCCGCTGATCAACTGCGCACCCTGGGTGTTGTCGAAAGCCCCGGTGCCGACCCGGGCCGCCCCCTTGCTGCTGAGCAAGCCTCCCTGGCTGTTGTCCAGGCTGTGGCTGGTGATTCCAAGCTCACCATCGGTGGTGATCGAAGCATTGCGGTTGAGCAACGCGCCGGCGCTGGTCAGGGTCAAGGCCGCGGCGCTGGAAAGTTTGCCGCCGCTGTTGTCCAGGCTGCCGACCTGGGCCGCCAACAGGCCTTCGCTGCTGATCAGCCCCTGCTGGTTGCTCAGGGCATTGTCCAGGCGAATAGCCAGCCCTTGCTGGGCCACCAGGCGGCCCAGGTGGTTGTCCAGGCTTTGCCCGTCGACTGCAACCCTGCCTTTGCCAAACAGCAGGCCCCGATTCTGGTTGATGACCTGCGCCACTTTCAGGCCCAGGTCGGTGCCGGCAAGCAGCTTGCCGCTGTCGCTGTTATCCAGGCGTGTGCCCAGAAGGCTCAGCCCTTCGGAGCTGGAGATTTCCCCGCCGCGGTTGTCGACCTCGGTCACTTCGAGTGTCAGCGCTTTTGTGCTGCCTACCAGACCGCCATCGCGGTTATCCAGAGTGGCGCCATTGAGGCTTAGGTCGCCCTGGGCCACCAGCTCGCCGCGCTGGTTGGTCAGTTGGCTCACCCGGGCCAGCAACCCGCTCTTGCTGGAGAGGCGCCCGCCACTGTTGTCCAGGCTGGTGGCATCCAGGCGCACGGGGCCTGCGGCACTGAGCAGGCCGCCACGGTTATCCAGGTGCGAGCCGTTGAAGTTGAGCGCCGCCAAGCTGCTGAGTAGGCCCTGTTGACGGTTGTCGAGCCGGCCGACCTCAAGTTGCAGGGCCTGGTCCGCGCGCACTTTGCCGGCGCGGTTGTCCAGGCGAGCGGCCTGCAGATCGATCGCTCCCTTGGCACTGATATCGCCCTGCTGCCGGTTATCCAGCAGCCCGTCGATGCGGGCTGTCAGTCGGTCGTCACTGACCAGGCTGCCTTGGTGACTGTTGTCCAGGCTGGCGGCCTTGAGGTGCAGGTTCTTGCCGGCGCCAAGCACACCCTTCTGATTGTTCAGCGCCGCACTCAGGTCGATGTCCAAAGCCTGATCACCGCCGACCTGGCCGTCGCGGTTGTCCAAGCTCGTGCCCTTGAGGGTGGTAGCGCCGAGGCTGGAAAGTTCGCCACCATGGTTGTTCGCCGAGCCACTCAGGCTCAAGGCCAGGTCACCTCGGCTGGTGACGATGCCGTCGTGGTTATCCAGGGTTGCCGCGCCAATATCCAGGCCACGGGCGGAAATCAGGCCGCCGATATTGCTCAGTGCCTGATCCAGGCGCAGGGTCAGGGCCTGGTTGCCGAGCAGTTTGCCGTGGCTGTTGTCCAGGCTTCGAGCCATCAAGGTAAAGGCCTGGGCACTGGAAATTTCGCCCCGCCGGTTGTCCACGCTGTCGAGATTTTTCAGCGTCAGTCGAGGCCCGTTGATCAAGCCGCCCTGGTTGTTCAGGTGGCCCTGGTTCAGGTCCAGAGCCAACGAGGTAACACTGGTCAGGCGCCCGCCGTCGTGCTGGTCCAGGCCGGTGACGCTGGCCGTCAGTGCCTGGTTGCTGGCGATGCGGCCAGCATTACTGTTGTCGACCTGCCCCGCCTTGAGGTCCAGGGTTTGCAAGCTGACGAGCTGGCCCCCACGGTTATTGATCGCGCCGGTGGCAGTCAGGCTCAGGTGCCTGCCAGCGGATGCCAGGCCGGCCACGTTGTCCAGGGTGGCCACCTGCAGGCTCAGGTTGTCGAGGCTGGAGAGTTCGCCGCCATGGTTGTCCAGCTGGCCCACCTGAGCGCTGAGGTTGGTTCGGCTGTTGATCAGGCCGCCCTGAGCGTTCATCAGTTGGCTGACGGCAAGATCGGTGTTTGCGTTGCTTAGCACCCGGCCCTTGTTCTGGTTATCCAGGATCCCGGCCTTGACCGTTACTTGCCGCTGCCCGCTCAGGGTGCCGCCCTGGTTGTTCAGGGTCTGGGTGGTCGTGACCGTCAGATCACGGCTGGCCACCACGCTCTTGCCGCTGTTGTTCAGGTTCTGCGCCGTCAGGGTGACATCGCCATTCGGGTTGCGACTGTTATCGGCGTTGACCCCGGCTTCGATGATGCCCTGATTGTTCAGTTGCCCGCCGCTGCCCAGGTTGATGCTGTTGGCCGCCGCCAGGGTGTTGTGGTTGTTCAGGTCGTCTTGGGTTTGCACGTTGAGCTCGGTA
>NZ_JAFEVP010000015.1:0-6055 GCF_017947325.1 Pseudomonas sp. MWU349
CACTTTCGTCCGGGTTGTAACCGAGGTTGGACAGCAGGTAGTCCGAGCTCATGAACTGCTTGAGCTGTCAGCAAGATGTTTCCAGAGGTTTTTTATACTCTTCGTGAGTTGCTACTACTCGTCCTCCACGTTACCCTTCGGCCTTCGCAGCAAATGCTGTGATTGGACTTGGCGGTCCAAATAGATATAGGCGCAACAGCGCCCCCAATACGATTGCAGGCGCTTTTTTTACGCCCGCATCCTCGTGTTATGGCGGGTTGCGCAGGGACTCCTTCGGGAGTGCCAGGTCCTATATCCCTGGTCCGCCAACCTTGTGCAATCCGTCACCCTTACTCTGCTTGGCGGCAGAAGGTGATGGCTCAGATTGATATAGGAGTAAGATCCATGACGACTCTGAATCGATACATGCCGATTACCGGTCACGACTGCAACATTCCCTCGCTGTTGATCGATACTCAAGCACCCATCGATGTATTGCATGATGCAGCGGCCTACCGCATTCGCTCCGTGACTCAGTTGCTGGAAAGTTTTTCGATTTCGGAAGAGGCGCCCAAAGGTGCAGTGGTACTGCAGGAGCTGTCCGTGGTGTGCAGCATTTTGCTGCGCGATGGCTGTGATTTGTTGGATGTAGCAGGGCGACGACTGCAAGAAAAGCTTTCAAGCTAAATAGCAATGGGCGGCGTTAAGCTGCCCAGTCTTTGTGTAGTCGGCAATCTAAAATCTCCTGAAATTACTGCCCTATTGCCTCGCAATAAATATCAACCAACTAACCTACCACCCGAATAAAACTTACAAACTGCCTTTTTAAACCATTAACTTTATCTGATACATCAGCAAATCTTTTAGAAAACAAAAAGACACTCTATCGATACGCCCTAGTAAAAACCTTACTAACATCACTACTATTAAGAACTCCATTACTCATAAAGCCCACACTATCAGACACAACAATCCAATAGCGCAAGTCTTCTGGAAAATCAACTATCCCCACCATAACAGTAGGAGCCAAGTATCTAAAGTAGCCCCCGCATTTCAGTGACCCCAGCATAGCCAACTGGATAGTCAGCTCCTGCCCCCCTCGCCACAATGGTAAACAAAAAGACTCTTATTGATAGCTAAATTTTCCTCCGAATAGTCACCCATTTCGTACCAATCCTGCTCAAACTATTCAACTGCCTTGTTTAAAGAAGGATGTTTTTATATTGCTACGAAGAAAAATCGAATTTAAACCATCATTTTTATCATCTGGATATTCTAAATACCCCTCAGACTCCTCCCAAAAAAACTCTGAGAGCTTATATAAAATCTCCCCGCACCATCGACAGTCAAAAGAGCTCTTGGCAAACCTCCATAGCAGTTATTCATCATAACAGCAATCCACCCATAGTTATCCATTGCAAACCAAGTCACTATAGATCTAAACTCTGGCTTTCAACTCCTACCAAGTACAATCACAATTAACTGCCTTTGAACCATCTCACGCCACAGCTTTCAAAAGCATTAACAATAAATAGCCTTTCAGCAAACCTTATTCTTGATGAGCATACCCCTTGTCCAACCAGATACTCCGCAACTGATATCTCAGTGTATGCACCAGTTTCACTCTTGCAGAAGCTATTAAACTCGCCAACATTAAAACCAAAACTATCTTTCCGTACACGTTACGACGTCTACGTGCACAATATCGGCACTAATCTTCGCATTACCACCCCCGACTGCGATTTTAACTATAGGTCACATCAGACTCTATGAGTCCTTCAGCAACAGTCTTAGGTCCCTCCGTTAAAAAAAACCTCTCACCAATGCTCAGTTTCCCGTAACTCAAGCGCGGATAATATGTCAACTCCAACCTCACGGTATACGGCACACCGAATTTTGCAGAACTTGGAACTTCATACACCCGAACAGCCAACTCTTCACTCATGGATTCTGATCGAAAATATGGTGCATACCCATCACCCTCTGGCATAGATATCCGACCACCATAAGATGGCGGTCTGAATGTAACTTTAGCCATTACAAAGGGGACACGCATTTCTGCTCTATTCATTTTGGCACCACATGAACCTTATTAAATAAATCATAGAACTCTGGAAACTCATAAACATCTATACCAATAGCCTTACCTGCTCCTCCTGGGTCATCATGCCGATACATTTTATCCAAAAAAACTTTAGGGATTTCTATATACGTCTTAGTATAAGTCCTATCAGGATTTGCCTTGATGAAATCGTCCAAACTTTTCTCATCAAAACCAAACCGTTTAAAAGTTGAGTTCGGATGAATATTATAATCCCCATATTTTAGAATATCCGCAAGCTCCTCCGGTTCTACTGCACGCCACAAACGTGTTGTCTCTACAGTATCGGGGACCTTTACAACAGGAGACACTTTAATAGATGCCCACGCTGCACCTACCGTCTGCAAAGCATTATCTATCAGTTGTTGAGTACCTTTAGCAACATCATGTTCAGTCTCCGTATCGTACTTAAAAGGTACCTTAACAATCTCTTTGCCAACATCATCCAAATGAAAAAGCTGCTTAAACGTATCGACTAAGCCATTGACCGCATCAGATGGTAGATTTCCAGCTCCCTTCCATAGGCCACGAATTGCTGTATCTTTCGTTTTTGATAGAATCTCCTTTTCTTTTTCTGTTTGATTCTTCCTCGATGCCGCACTCAACATCGATTGGTATTCTGAGGTGAACTGCTTCCAAGTATCCACATACATACTTGAATCTTCATACGCCGTTAAACCTCCCGGCGCAAACATCAACATCAGACGCCCACTCTCATCAACAAACGTCTGAGACTGGCCTTTTAGAAACTCAAGAGCAGAGGCATCGGACATTGAGTGTTCAACAGCAAACGTCTTATCAACATTTTGTTGCGCCTGAGCAAGAAGACGGGCCTCAGCAGCTTCCACACTAATATTGTTTTCTTCTGCAAACTCTGCAGCCAATGCTTTGATTTTCTTGACTTCAAGGGCATGCAATTGTCGGTTATTGATATCCACTCCGGCGGCATTCGCCCCACCAACAATCACACCTGTGGTGCCTCCTGCCGAAGAGCCCGCTGTGGCTCCAAGGCCAGCAGTGATTAATGTCGCAATGGCATCTTGGTTATATTCCTCAATACCACTGTTCTTCAACGCCTCAGCAATAGCCGGCATGAGCGCTGCAGATGTCCCTGCCCCTAACGCACCACTTCCAGCGTTCCCGCTAGACAAACCGATAGTTGCACCCGCCAATGCGTGCAGCAAAACCCTCGCCGCACCTCCCTCAGCCCAAGCCGCCTTGGTAGCACTGTCCGCCTTGGGATCATGGTGTCGGGCATTTGAGTAATCGCCGATTTTCTTGAAGACGTCAGCCGATGACGTGTAAGCAACAACACCAACAGCCGTCGAACCTCCTGCCCCTCCCAACCCGGCGGCAACCAAGCCAGAGGCGATATCGGCCATGATTCGCTTGTCGCCACCCACATTCCAACTAGCCGCATCCTGAGCAGCGGCATTGGCTGCCGCTATCTGCTCTGAGTTCTGCGACTTCTCTGCTTCTCGCTTCGCCTTGTTGGCCGCATCCGCTTTAGCCTTGGCGACAGTATTGATAGCGCTGCTCGCCAGTTGCGCTGAACTCTGGATAAGGTCAATACGCTCATGCATGGCCTTCTCGTCAGGGCGGTCCAGGCGCTGATTGGCGTTGGCGGTATCACGATTCAGGCCCACCAGATCATTGATGCCTGCCGGGTCACGAACGGTGATAGTTCCCTCACTGATTGCACTGCGGGTGCTGCTGTGGTCCGACTCCTTGAGCGCGATCGGCAGGGTGCCCCCGGTCTCTGAATGAGCCCACTTCCGTTGATCATCAGGAGTCTTTGGACCGCGCGGGTTGTCCCATTTGGTGCTGGTATAGGAAGCGCTCAAGCTCGCGGCTTGGCTTTTTATTTCACTCTTGTTCTTGATGTCACTGACAAGCAGGCGTCCCGTATCCAGACGGTTCTTCTCAGCGTTGGCATCGCTGGCGATGACCGCTCCCTGCAACTGAGTGGTCTCACCAACATGAATGTCATATCCGCCTTTACCCGCATATAACCCTGTCTGGTCTGTCACCGCCTTGTAATCGCTGTTCATCTTGCTACCAGCGATATTTCCCGAGGCGGTGACCATGGCACCGTAGCAAAACGGTGGGACACAGAGACTGACTCCAGCACCAGCGCTCTTTTGCTGGTTCTTCTGGCTGGCTTCATCTTGCCGAGAGGCGATATTCAAGTTGCCGCCAATATCAGCCTTTATTGTGTCTGCTTTTACTTGCGCCCCAGCCAAGTTAGTGTCTTGGCCACTGGTCAAAAGCAATAAACCAGTATCGACGGTGCTATTGACCTGAGTGACCGAATGTCCAGTCCCCATGCCTTTGGCAATCTGTGCTCCAAGATCCAAAGTAAAGCCGTTTTGATCGCCAATATTAAAACTGGCGCCAATGCTTGTTTTACTGTTGGTGTTCTGATTATCCCACTGCGCACGATCTTGAGCGCTTTGCAGCACGATATCGTTCTTGGCTATCAAGGCCGTGTTTTCAGCCTTTAAATGACTGCCAATAACATGGATATCTCCCTTGGCCCCCTCACCATTGCCCCCGGCATTAATAACTAACCCCGCACCGCTGGTCAGGGTCGATTGTTTTGCGGTTTCGCTGTTGTATTCGCTGGAACTTTTAGTGCGTGTATTGGCAAGTTCGGTACCGATCTTGATCAGCGAACCGCTGCTGTTGGCTGGCTTACCCTCAGACTCTTGCGCAGAACCTGAGTCAAGGTTGCCCACTGCGTTGTAAGCAGAAAGAAGCGCTTGAGCGCTTTTGACTGCCTTGAGTCGACCATCATCAGCTTCCTTGGCGGCACGAACGTCATTACGGATACTCTTGGCGGTATCAATCACCATGCCGCCAATCACCCGCCCAACCGCCAGGCTCTTCGAACTATCAGAGCTGGTTTGCTTGGCTGTTTCAGTACCTGCCGCGATGGAGACATCCGCGCCGCTCAGCGACATGTCCTTGGTACTGACAAGATCACTGGCAACAACCTTAAGCTCACGGCCTGCATTTAGCTTTACGTTGCCAGCACTGGAGCCGATGGTGCTGCCAGTTAGGGTCGTTTCCTGTGCATTGCCGTTGTGTTTCTGGCTGCTTATGGAGAGATGCTGATTGCCTGTGATGTCATCCAAACCAAGCTTATTGGCAGTCAGTACACCAGTCAGGTCACGGTTTTTCTGCTTATGTATTTCTGTGCGCGAAAAAGTGTTCGTTGCAGCATCAATCGTGAGATCTCGAACAGCCTGTACACTCAAGTCCCCCGTACTGACCAACGAAGACCCGGTAACAGACGCATCCCTGCCGGCAGTCACACTGATGGTGTCACCCGACACCATGCTGCCGATAGCCATGGTACGAGTTTCGCTGACTTTATCTTCAACTTTGCTCGACTTCAGTCCGCCCCAACTGCTCTTGCTCTGCTTACGCTCATGCCGATCACTCTCGGAATCAGTAACAGCAAGGATCTGGACATCCTTGCCCGCTATCAGTTGTGCGTTGCCTTTTTCAGCGATCACCGCACTACCTTGCAATTGCAGGTTTTCTCCAGCTACCAGGACACTGTTAGTACCGGCACTGACCAAGCTACCCACATTGGAAATGCTTTCGGTCTCATCAAGGCGGAACTTCTTACCCGACGAAGACTTCTTGGTTTTGCTGTAGAAGCTGTAGTCCTGATCTTCGGCAGCTTTGAGAGCGAGGTTTTTACCAGCGACCAAATAAGCCTCATCACCCGCCGTTACACGACTAGCGATCAGGGCCAATTCCTGTCCCGCACTCAAGGTCACATCACCACCACCTTTTAGGCTAGTGCCCACCTGCTGAACATGATCCTCCTGGCTGGTGACCTTCTTGGTCTTGCTGTACGAATGCTGCTCATTGGCCGCCGAAACCAGGCTCAGGTTGGCCGTGGCGGTCATCGCCACATCGCGCTTGGCCTCGATCTGGCTGGCAATCGCACTGATGTCGCGA
>NZ_JAFEVP010000016.1:0-5524 GCF_017947325.1 Pseudomonas sp. MWU349
CAGCGGTTACGCTTCAGTTCATCGAAGCCAGAAGCAGTTGGTAAGGCAGTGAGTTTTCGCCTTATTAACGATTCGATCCTCTCGGTCGAAAGCGGTTGAAAAGAGGTGTTGACAGCAGCGTGTAACGCTGTAGAATTCGCCTCCCGCTAACGAGAGATCGGAAGCGCAAGTGGTTGAAGTTAAAAAGGAAACTTTGAAAACTTCTTAAAAAAATCACTTGACAGCAAATGAGGCTGCTGTAGAATGCGCGCCTCGGTTGAGACGAAAGATCTTAACCAACCGCTCTTTAACAACTGAATCAAGCAATTCGTGTGGGTGCTTGTGGAGTCAGACTGATAGTCAAAAAGATTATCAGCATCACAAGTTACTCCGCGAGAAATCAAAGATGTAACCAACGATTGCTGAGCCAAGTTTAGGGTTTTCTCAAAACCCAAAGATGTTTGAACTGAAGAGTTTGATCATGGCTCAGATTGAACGCTGGCGGCAGGCCTAACACATGCAAGTCGAGCGGCAGCACGGGTACTTGTACCTGGTGGCGAGCGGCGGACGGGTGAGTAATGCCTAGGAATCTGCCTAGTAGTGGGGGATAACGTCCGGAAACGGGCGCTAATACCGCATACGTCCTACGGGAGAAAGTGGGGGATCTTCGGACCTCACGCTATTAGATGAGCCTAGGTCGGATTAGCTAGTTGGTGAGGTAATGGCTCACCAAGGCGACGATCCGTAACTGGTCTGAGAGGATGATCAGTCACACTGGAACTGAGACACGGTCCAGACTCCTACGGGAGGCAGCAGTGGGGAATATTGGACAATGGGCGAAAGCCTGATCCAGCCATGCCGCGTGTGTGAAGAAGGTCTTCGGATTGTAAAGCACTTTAAGTTGGGAGGAAGGGCAGTTACCTAATACGTGATTGTTTTGACGTTACCGACAGAATAAGCACCGGCTAACTCTGTGCCAGCAGCCGCGGTAATACAGAGGGTGCAAGCGTTAATCGGAATTACTGGGCGTAAAGCGCGCGTAGGTGGTTTGTTAAGTTGGATGTGAAAGCCCCGGGCTCAACCTGGGAACTGCATCCAAAACTGGCAAGCTAGAGTATGGTAGAGGGTGGTGGAATTTCCTGTGTAGCGGTGAAATGCGTAGATATAGGAAGGAACACCAGTGGCGAAGGCGACCACCTGGACTGATACTGACACTGAGGTGCGAAAGCGTGGGGAGCAAACAGGATTAGATACCCTGGTAGTCCACGCCGTAAACGATGTCAACTAGCCGTTGGGAGCCTTGAGCTCTTAGTGGCGCAGCTAACGCATTAAGTTGACCGCCTGGGGAGTACGGCCGCAAGGTTAAAACTCAAATGAATTGACGGGGGCCCGCACAAGCGGTGGAGCATGTGGTTTAATTCGAAGCAACGCGAAGAACCTTACCAGGCCTTGACATCCAATGAACTTTCTAGAGATAGATTGGTGCCTTCGGGAACATTGAGACAGGTGCTGCATGGCTGTCGTCAGCTCGTGTCGTGAGATGTTGGGTTAAGTCCCGTAACGAGCGCAACCCTTGTCCTTAGTTACCAGCACGTTATGGTGGGCACTCTAAGGAGACTGCCGGTGACAAACCGGAGGAAGGTGGGGATGACGTCAAGTCATCATGGCCCTTACGGCCTGGGCTACACACGTGCTACAATGGTCGGTACAAAGGGTTGCCAAGCCGCGAGGTGGAGCTAATCCCATAAAACCGATCGTAGTCCGGATCGCAGTCTGCAACTCGACTGCGTGAAGTCGGAATCGCTAGTAATCGCGAATCAGAATGTCGCGGTGAATACGTTCCCGGGCCTTGTACACACCGCCCGTCACACCATGGGAGTGGGTTGCACCAGAAGTAGCTAGTCTAACCTTCGGGAGGACGGTTACCACGGTGTGATTCATGACTGGGGTGAAGTCGTAACAAGGTAGCCGTAGGGGAACCTGCGGCTGGATCACCTCCTTAATCGACGACATCAGCTGCTTCATAAGCTCCCACACGAATTGCTTGATTCATTGAAGAAGACGATAGAAGCAGCTTTAAGCTCCAAGCTGATAGCTCCAAGCTAACAGTTACAAGCTCGAAATTGGGTCTGTAGCTCAGTTGGTTAGAGCGCACCCCTGATAAGGGTGAGGTCGGCAGTTCGAATCTGCCCAGACCCACCAATTTTGTTATGGGGCCATAGCTCAGCTGGGAGAGCGCCTGCCTTGCACGCAGGAGGTCAGCGGTTCGATCCCGCTTGGCTCCACCATAAACTGCTTCTGAAAGCTTAGAAATGAGCATTCACCTTGAATGTTGATTTCTAGTCTTTTGATTAGATCGTTCTTTAAAAATTTGGGTATGTGATAGAAAGATAGACTGAACGTTACTTTCACTGGTAACGGATCAGGCTAAGGTAAAATTTGTGAGTTCTCTTTTAATTAAGAATGCAAATTTTCGGCGAATGTCGTCTTCATAGTATAACCAGATTGCTTGGGGTTATATGGTCAAGTGAAGAAGCGCATACGGTGGATGCCTTGGCAGTCAGAGGCGATGAAAGACGTGGTAGCCTGCGATAAGCTTCGGGGAGTCGGCAAACAGACTTTGATCCGGAGATCTCTGAATGGGGGAACCCAGCCATCATAAGATGGTTATCTTGTACTGAATACATAGGTGCAAGAGGCGAACCAGGGGAACTGAAACATCTAAGTACCCTGAGGAAAAGAAATCAACCGAGATTCCCTTAGTAGTGGCGAGCGAACGGGGACTAGCCCTTAAGTGGCTTTGAGATTAGCGGAACGCTCTGGAAAGTGCGGCCATAGTGGGTGATAGCCCTGTACGCGAAAATCTCTTAGTCATGAAATCGAGTAGGACGGGGCACGAGAAACCTTGTCTGAATATGGGGGGACCATCCTCCAAGGCTAAATACTACTGACTGACCGATAGTGAACTAGTACCGTGAGGGAAAGGCGAAAAGAACCCCGGAGAGGGGAGTGAAATAGATCCTGAAACCGTATGCGTACAAGCAGTGGGAGCAGACTTTGTTCTGTGACTGCGTACCTTTTGTATAATGGGTCAGCGACTTATTTTCAGTGGCAAGCTTAACCGAATAGGGGAGGCGTAGCGAAAGCGAGTCTTAATAGGGCGTCTAGTCGCTGGGAATAGACCCGAAACCGGGCGATCTATCCATGGGCAGGTTGAAGGTTAGGTAACACTGACTGGAGGACCGAACCGACTACCGTTGAAAAGTTAGCGGATGACCTGTGGATCGGAGTGAAAGGCTAATCAAGCTCGGAGATAGCTGGTTCTCCTCGAAAGCTATTTAGGTAGCGCCTCATGTATCACTGTAGGGGGTAGAGCACTGTTTCGGCTAGGGGGTCATCCCGACTTACCAAACCGATGCAAACTCCGAATACCTACAAGTGCCGAGCATGGGAGACACACGGCGGGTGCTAACGTCCGTCGTGAAAAGGGAAACAACCCAGACCGTCAGCTAAGGTCCCAAAGTTATGGTTAAGTGGGAAACGATGTGGGAAGGCTTAGACAGCTAGGAGGTTGGCTTAGAAGCAGCCACCCTTTAAAGAAAGCGTAATAGCTCACTAGTCGAGTCGGCCTGCGCGGAAGATGTAACGGGGCTCAAACCATACACCGAAGCTACGGGTATCACGTAAGTGATGCGGTAGAGGAGCGTTCTGTAAGCCTGTGAAGGTGAGTTGAGAAGCTTGCTGGAGGTATCAGAAGTGCGAATGCTGACATGAGTAACGACAATGGGTGTGAAAAACACCCACGCCGAAAGACCAAGGTTTCCTGCGCAACGTTAATCGACGCAGGGTTAGTCGGTCCCTAAGGCGAGGCTGAAAAGCGTAGTCGATGGAAAACAGGTTAATATTCCTGTACTTCTAGTTATTGCGATGGAGGGACGGAGAAGGCTAGGCCAGCTTGGCGTTGGTTGTCCAAGTTTAAGGTGGTAGGCTGGAATCTTAGGTAAATCCGGGATTCTAAGGCCGAGAGCTGATGACGAGTTACCTTTTAGGTGACGAAGTGGTTGATGCCATGCTTCCAAGAAAAGCTTCTAAGCTTCAGATAACTAGGAACCGTACCCCAAACCGACACAGGTGGTTGGGTAGAGAATACCAAGGCGCTTGAGAGAACTCGGGTGAAGGAACTAGGCAAAATGGCACCGTAACTTCGGGAGAAGGTGCGCCGGTGAGGGTGAAGGACTTGCTCCGTAAGCTCATGCCGGTCGAAGATACCAGGCCGCTGCGACTGTTTATTAAAAACACAGCACTCTGCAAACACGAAAGTGGACGTATAGGGTGTGACGCCTGCCCGGTGCCGGAAGGTTAATTGATGGGGTTAGCTAACGCGAAGCTCTTGATCGAAGCCCCGGTAAACGGCGGCCGTAACTATAACGGTCCTAAGGTAGCGAAATTCCTTGTCGGGTAAGTTCCGACCTGCACGAATGGCGTAACGATGGCGGCGCTGTCTCCACCCGAGACTCAGTGAAATTGAAATCGCTGTGAAGATGCAGTGTATCCGCGGCTAGACGGAAAGACCCCGTGAACCTTTACTATAGCTTTGCACTGGACTTTGAATTTGCTTGTGTAGGATAGGTGGGAGGCTTTGAAGCGTGAACGCCAGTTTGCGTGGAGCCATCCTTGAAATACCACCCTGGCAACTTTGAGGTTCTAACTCAGGTCCGTTATCCGGATCGAGGACAGTGTATGGTGGGTAGTTTGACTGGGGCGGTCTCCTCCTAAAGAGTAACGGAGGAGTACGAAGGTGCGCTCAGACCGGTCGGAAATCGGTCGTAGAGTATAAAGGCAAAAGCGCGCTTGACTGCGAGACAGACACGTCGAGCAGGTACGAAAGTAGGTCTTAGTGATCCGGTGGTTCTGTATGGAAGGGCCATCGCTCAACGGATAAAAGGTACTCCGGGGATAACAGGCTGATACCGCCCAAGAGTTCATATCGACGGCGGTGTTTGGCACCTCGATGTCGGCTCATCACATCCTGGGGCTGAAGCCGGTCCCAAGGGTATGGCTGTTCGCCATTTAAAGTGGTACGCGAGCTGGGTTTAGAACGTCGTGAGACAGTTCGGTCCCTATCTGCCGTGGACGTTTGAGATTTGAGAGGGGCTGCTCCTAGTACGAGAGGACCGGAGTGGACGAACCTCTGGTGTTCCGGTTGTCACGCCAGTGGCATTGCCGGGTAGCTATGTTCGGAAAAGATAACCGCTGAAAGCATCTAAGCGGGAAACTTGCCTCAAGATGAGATCTCACTGGGATCTTGAATCCCCTAAAGGGCCGTCGAAGACTACGACGTTGATAGGTTGGGTGTGTAAGCGCTGTGAGGCGTTGAGCTAACCAATACTAATTGCCCGTGAGGCTTGACCATATAACACCCAAGCAATTTGCTTAACGAGCGAGTTGCGGTGTGTGAAGACGATACAAACCGAAAGTTTGCGAACACACAAATCTATTACATACCCATTCGCTGGCACGTTGCACAAGCAACGGACTGGCTACC
>NZ_JAFEVP010000017.1:0-5244 GCF_017947325.1 Pseudomonas sp. MWU349
ATGGAACCACCTTCAGCCACAGACTCGGTCGCGCTCAGGCTCAGAGTGGTGGTGTCCGGGGTATCGGTAACCGAGGTCTCGGCTGGCTTGTCGCTAACTTCCAGCTTCTCGTAGTTACCGCCGTCCGCCTTGGTAATGGTGGTGCTGAGCGAGCTGCCGCCCGCCAACGCATCGTTGGGAGCAGTGAAATTCACGCTGCCGGACGACTCTCCCACCGGGATGGTGATGGTCTGTCCGTTAGACAGAGTCACCACCACAGGCGAGCCGGTTACCGGAGCAGTGACCGAAGCGGTGTAAACAACAATGCCACCCTCAGCCACGCTCGGCGTGGCAGTCAGGGAAACGGTGCTGGTGTCGATGGTGTCAGTGACATCAGTCACAGCTGGAGTCGGGTTGGTCTCCAGGTGCTCGAAATTGCCACCTTCAGCCTTGGTAATCGTTGCCTCGACTTTGCCGGCGTCTTTGTAGACGTCGTCAGCCGGAGCGGCGACGGTGGCAGTACCGGAAGTAGCGCCAGCGGCGATGGTGATCACCGCGCCGTTAGAGAGCGTGACAGTAACAGGTGTACCCGCAGCATTGGTCAGGGTCGCGGTGTAGACAATCGAACCACCTTCAGCCACAGACTCAGTAGCCGAGAGGCTCAGGGTGGTCGTGTCTGGTGTGTCAGTTACCGAGGTTTCAGCCGGCTTGTCGCTGACCTCCAGCTTCTCGTAGTTACCACCGTCGGCCTTGGTGATGGTGGTGCTCAGGGAACTACCGCCAGCGAGGGCATCGTTTGGTGCGGTGAAATTCACGCTGCCGGAAGACTCACCCACCGGAATGGTGATGGTCTGTCCGTTAGACAGAGTCACCACCACAGGCGAGCCGGTCACTGGCGCAGTCACCGAAGCGGTGTAAACGACGGTGCCGCCTTCAGCCACATTCGGGGTGGCGGTCAGGCTGACGGTGCTGGTGTCGATGGTATCGGTGACATCAGTCACAGCTGGAGTCGGATTGGTCTCCAGGTGCTCGAAGTTGCCGCCTTCGGCTTTAGTGATGGTGGCTTCGACCTTGCCCGCGTCCTTGTAAACGTCATCGGCAGGTGCGGCCACGGTTGCCGTGCCCGAAGTGGCACCGGCGGCGATGGTGATTACCGCGCCATTGCTCAAGGTCACGGTGACCGGGGTGCCAGCTGCATTAGTCAGGGTCGCGGTGTAGACAATCGAACCGCCTTCGGCCACGGACTCGGTAGCGCTCAGGCTCAGAGTGGTGGTGTCCGGGGTATCGGTGACGGAGGTTTCAGCGGGCTTGTCGCTGACTTCCAGTTTTTCGTAGTTGCCACCGTCGGCTTTGGTAATGGTCGTGCTGAGCGAACTGCCCCCAGCCAGAGCGTCGTTTGGCGCGGTGAAGTTGACGCTGGCGGACGACTCGCCCACCGGAATGGTGATGATCTGTCCGTTGGACAGAGTGACCACGACCGGCGAGCCGGTTACTGGCGCGGTCACCGACGCGGTGTAAACAACAATGCCACCCTCAGCCACGCTTGGAGTTGCGGTCAGACTGACAGTCGACGTATCGATCGTGTCAGTGACATCAGTCACCGCCGGGGCTGGATTGGTCTCCAGGTTCTCGAAGTTACCGCCTTCGGCCTTGGTAATGGTGGCTTCGACTTTACCGGCGTCTTTGTACACATCGTCAGCCGGAGCGGCGACGGTGGCAGTACCGGAAGTGGCACCGGCGGCGATGGTGATTACCGCGCCATTGCTCAGGGTCACAGTGACCGGAGTGCCAGCTGCATTGGTCAATGTGGCGGTGTAGACGATGGAGCCGCCTTCGGCCACGGACTCAGTAGCCGAGAGGCTCAGAGTTGTAGTGTCAGGAGTATCGGTGACCGAGGTTTCAGCCGGCTTGTCGCTGATTTCCAGCTTCTCGTAGTTACCGCCATCCGCCTTGGTGATGGTGGTGCTCAGGGAGCTACCGCCCGCCAACGCATCGTTTGGCGCGGTGAAGTTGACGCTGGCGGACGACTCGCCCACTGGAATGGTGATGGTCTGGCCATTAGACAGAGTCACTACGACCGGGGAACCAGTCACGGGGGCGGTGACCGACGCGGTGTAAACCACAGTGCCGCCTTCGGCGACATTAGGGGTAGCCGTCAGCGAAACAGTGCTGGTATCGATGGTGTCAGTGACATCGGTGACGGCTGGAGTCGGGTTGGTCTCCAGGTTCTCGAAGTTGCCACCCTCGGCTTTGGTGATCGTTGCCTCGACCTTGCCGGCGTCCTTGTAGACGTCATCGGCTGGCGCGGCGACGGTGGTGGTGCCGGTAGTGGCGCCTGCGGCGATGGTGATCACTGCGCCGTTGGAGAGGGTCACGGTGACCGGAGTACCTGCGGCATTAGTCAGGGTGGCGGTGTAGACGATGGAACCGCCTTCAGCCACGGATTCGGTCGCGCTCAGGCTCAGAGTGGTGGTGTCCGGGGTATCGGTAACCGAAGTCTCGGCTGGCTTGTCGCTAACTTCCAGCTTCTCGTAGTTGCCGCCGTCGGCTTTGGTAATGGTGGTGCTCAGGGAACTACCACCAGCCAGAGCATCGTTGGGCGCAGTGAAGTTCACGCTGGCGGACGACTCACCCACTGGAATGGTGATGGTCTGGCCGTTGGACAGAGTGACGACTACCGGCGAACCGGTCACTGGCGCAGTCACGGAGGCGGTGTAAACCACAGTGCCGCCTTCGGCGACGCTTGGTGTTGCAGTCAGACTGACCGTCGAAGTGTCGATGGTGTCAGTCACGTCGGTGACTGCTGGAGCTGGATTGGTCTCCAGATTCTCGAAGTTACCGCCTTCGGCCTTGGTAATGGTGGCTTCAACCTTGCCGGCGTCTTTGTAGACATCATCCGCCGGGGCCGCGACGGTGGTGGTGCCGGTAGTGGCGCCTGCGGCGATGGTGATCACTGCGCCGTTGGACAGCGTCACGGTGACCGGAGTACCTGCGGCATTAGTCAGGGTGGCGGTGTAGACGATGGAGCCGCCTTCAGCCACGGACTCAGTAGCCGAGAGGCTCAAGGTTGTAGTGTCAGGAGTATCGGTGACCGAGGTTTCAGCGGGCTTGTCGCTGACTTCCAGTTTTTCGTAGTTGCCGCCGTCGGCCTTAGTGATGGTGGTACTCAGGGAGCTGCCGCCAGCCAACGCATCGTTGGGTGCGGTGAAGTTTACCGAGCCCTGGCTTTCGCCAACCGGAATAGTGATGGTCTGGCCGTTGGACAGAGTGACGACTACCGGCGAACCGGTCACTGGCGCAGTCACGGAGGCGGTGTAAACGACGGTGCCGCCTTCAGCCACATTCGGGGTGGCGGTCAGACTGACAGTCGACGTATCGATCGTGTCAGTGACATCAGTCACCGCTGGCGCTGGATTGGTCTCCAGGTTCTCGAAGTTGCCGCCTTCGGCCTTGGTAATAGTGGCTTCGACTTTACCGGCGTCCTTGTAGACGTCATCGGCAGGTGCGGCCACGGTGGTGGTACCCGTGGTGGCACCGGCAGCAATAGTGATCACGGCACCATTGCTCAAGGTCACGGTGACCGGAGTACCGGCAGCGTTGGTCAATGTGGCGGTGTAGACAATCGAACCACCTTCAGCCACGGACTCAGTAGCCGAGAGGCTCAGGGTTGTAGTGTCTGGTGTGTCAGTTACCGAGGTTTCAGCGGGCTTGTCGCTGACCTCCAGCTTCTCGTAGTTACCGCCATCCGCCTTGGTGATGGTGGTGCTTAGGGAACTGCCGCCAGCGAGGGCATCATTCGGCGCGGTGAAGTTCACCGAGCCCTGGCTTTCGCCAACCGGAATAGTGATGGTCTGTCCGTTGGACAGGGTCACCACGACTGGGGAGCCGGTCACTGGTGCAGTCACGGAGGCGGTATACACCACGGTTCCACCTTCAGCCACGCTCGGCGTGGCAGTCAGGGAAACAGTGCTGGTGTCGATGGTGTCAGTGACATCGGTTACCGCCGGGGCTGGATTGGTCTCCAGGTTTTCGAAGTTGCCGCCTTCGGCCTTGGTAATGGTGGCTTCGACTTTGCCTGCATCTTTGTAGACGTCATCCGCCGGGGCCGCGACGGTGGCAGTACCGGAAGTGGCGCCAGCGGCGATGGTGATCACCGCGCCGTTAGAGAGCGTGACAGTAACAGGCGTACCCGCAGCATTGGTCAGGGTCGCGGTGTAGACAATCGAACCACCTTCGGCCACGGACTCGGTCGCGCTCAGGCTCAGAGTGGTGGTGTCAGGAGTATCGGTGACCGAGGTTTCAGCCGGCTTGTCGCTGATTTCCAGCTTCTCGTAGTTGCCACCGTCGGCTTTGGTGATAGTGGTGCTCAGGGAGCTGCCGCCAGCCAACGCATCGTTTGGAGCGGTGAAATTCACGCTACTGGACGACTCACCCACTGGGATGGTGATGGTCTGGCCATTAGACAGAGTGACCACGACTGGAGAACCTGTTACTGGCGCGGTCACCGACGCGGTGTAAACAACAATGCCACCCTCAGCCACGCTTGGAGTTGCGGTCAGGCTGACGGTCGACGTATCGATGGTATCGGTAACATCGGTGACGGCTGGAGTCGGGTTGGTCTCCAGGTTCTCGAAGTTGCCGCCTTCGGCCTTGGTGATTGTTGCCTCGACCTTGCCGGCGTCCTTGTAGACGTCATCGGCGGGTGCGGCCACGGTGGTGGTACCTGTGGTGGCGCCGGCGGCGATAGTAATGACTGCGCCGTTGGACAGCGTCACGGTGACCGGGGTGCCAGCGGCGTTGGTCAGAGTCGCGGTGTAGACGATGGAACCGCCCTCGGCGACGGACTCAGTAGCCGAGAGGCTCAGAGTGGTGGTGTCAGGAGTATCGGTGACCGAGGTCTCGGCGGGCTTGTCGCTGATTTCCAGCTTCTCGTAGTTACCACCGTCGGCTTTGGTGATGGTGGTGCTGAGCGAACTGCCGCCCGCCAACGCATCGTTGGGTGCGGTGAAATTCACGCTACCGGACGACTCACCCACTGGGATGGTGATGGTCTGGCCATTGGATAGAGTCACCACCACCGGCGAGCCGGTGACTGGCGCGGTCACCGAAGCGGTGTAAACAACAATGCCACCCTCAGCCACGCTCGGCGTGGCAGTCAGGGAAACGGTGCTGGTGTCGATGGTGTCAGTAACGTCGGTGACTGCTGGAGCTGGATTGGTTTCCAGGTTCTCGAAGTTGCCGCCTTCGGCCTTGGTAATAGTCGCT
>NZ_JAFEVP010000018.1:0-2744 GCF_017947325.1 Pseudomonas sp. MWU349
CAAAAAATAGGGTTGGTTTTTGCTGTCTCGATCGACTTGCTCGTCAGGTGGGGCTTTCTATGCAATGGCGCTGGGCATGGCTATCATGCCTGGCTCATGGTGAGGCGGAAACTGCATGTCGACGTTGTTAGAGCTTCTGAAAGATGGGCGATTTCACTCGGGTCAGGCGCTCGGTCAGGCGCTGGGTGTTAGCCGTAGTGCTATATGGAAGCAGTTACAGCTTCTTGAGGCGGAGTTGGGGCTTGTCATTCATAAGGTGCGAGGCCGCGGTTACCAGCTGGCGACTCCAATCACATTGCTGAGCAGTGCTGAGATAGGCCGCTCCTCTATTTCCAGTGGCTCCTGGGATATCCGAATTCTCGACTCTATCGACTCCACGAATGCACAGGCGCTGCGATCCATTGAAGAAGGGAGTGTGGCTCCTTTTCTTGTGCTAGCTGAGCGCCAGACGGTGGGGCGAGGCCGTCGTGGTCGTAAGTGGGTAAGCCCTTTTGCCGAAAATATCTATTACAGCCTCGTCTTGCGTATGGACGGAGGTCTCCGGCAATTGGAGGGGCTTAGCCTGGTCGTTGGGCTGGCGGTCATGCATACCCTTCGTGAGTATGGAGTTCCTGGTGCGGGTTTGAAGTGGCCAAATGATGTTTTGGTGGGTCAGAAGAAGGTCGCGGGGATACTTTTGGAGTTGGTGGGTGATCCTGCGGATGTGTGTCATGTGGTCCTGGGCATTGGGATCAATGTGAATATGCAAAGCGCTGAAGAAATCGATCAGGAGTGGACTTCAGTAAGGTTGGAGTCTGGCAAGGTTATTGATCGCAATCAGCTTGTTGCTCGATTGAATGAGGTTCTTGTGTCTTATCTGGAGCGTCATCGGTTGAACGGTTTCTCCGCGATCCAGCACGAGTGGGAGCAAGCTCACCTCTGGCAGGGGCGTGCTGTGTCTCTGATCGCGGGCGTCAATAAGATCGACGGTGTCGTGCTGGGTATCGATCGCCAAGGAGCTTTGCGGTTAAGCGTTGAGGGGGAAGAGAAAACCTATAGCGGCGGGGAGCTCAGTCTAAGGTTGCGTGAGGGGTCATGAGTTTCGGTCATCAATACGCGCTTGCGCGATCTGCGGCCTAGGGGGGTAGAGGGGGTGATTCCTTGTGCGGGGTGGGGCTTTGAGTGTTGTATTGGTTCCGCAAGATCAGCTTGTAGGTGATCCGTCTTTTCGAGTTGTTTAAGGCTTGTCCTCTGTCTTGAGGTTTTTATGCGCTGGTTGTTTCTGTTGTTATTGGTCCTCAATGGCTTTTACTACATCTGGCATCAGCAGGAAGCGCCACTTCGTGCGAAAGAGGTCATACCTCTCTCGCTCTATCGAGGTGCTCAGCAAGATATCCGTTTGTTGAGTGAGTCTTCTGATTCGGTCGAGCGGCGGGATAAGGGTAAGTCAGGGGAGGTTGATGCGAGCTGTCTTTATCTAGGGGGCTTTGCTCGTCGAGATACGGCTCAGATGCTGGAGCAGCGACTTGTAGGGCTGGGGGCTGATGTCAGGCTGCAGTCCTTGAGTGTTCCTGGTTCTTCTGGTTTTTGGCTGCGTGTGACTCCTGAGAGCAAGCATTTGCTGGATGATCTGCAACTGCAGAACCTTGCTAAAGAATTCAATGAGTTAAAACATAAAATAATGCCTTGCGAGGGGGTTGCAACTGTCGAATAGGTTGCATAGAATGGCGCCCGCTCCGCAGCGAAGACTTCACGAAGTTAGCGCTGCGAAGCGAGGTCAACGCAGCTAACCTCAAGATTTTATTGAGAAAATGCTTGACAGAAGGGTGGCATGATATAGAATGTCGCCTCGCTTAGGAGGGGTTCCCGAGCGGCCAAAGGGATCAGACTGTAAATCTGACGTCTACGACTTCGAAGGTTCGAATCCTTCCCCCTCCACCAGATTTAGCGAGAGCTGCAGGCTCCGCGGGTATAGTTTAGTGGTAGAACCTCAGCCTTCCAAGCTGATGATGCGGGTTCGATTCCCGCTACCCGCTCCAAGTTTGCAGGTTTTGCAAAGTGTTACGCTCTTGTAGCTCAGTTGGTAGAGCACACCCTTGGTAAGGGTGAGGTCAGCGGTTCAAATCCGCTCAAGAGCTCCATATAACAAGGCAGATATGAAAATATCTGCCTTTGTTTTAATGGCTTGGGTGACTTGCTCAATTCTTCTCCTAGGGGTGATTTCGATGGCTAAGGAAAAGTTCGAACGTAATAAGCCGCACGTTAACGTGGGTACTATCGGTCACGTTGACCACGGTAAAACCACTTTGACTGCTGCTCTGACTCGCGTTTGCTCCGAGGTTTTCGGTTCGGCTCGTGTTGACTTCGACAAGATCGACAGCGCCCCAGAAGAAAAAGCTCGTGGTATCACCATCAACACTGCGCACGTAGAGTACGACTCGAACATTCGTCACTACGCGCACGTTGACTGCCCAGGTCACGCCGACTACGTCAAAAACATGATCACTGGTGCTGCCCAGATGGACGGCGCGATCCTGGTTTGCTCGGCTGCCGATGGTCCGATGCCACAAACTCGTGAGCACATCCTGCTGTCCCGTCAGGTAGGCGTTCCGTACATCGTTGTCTTCCTGAACAAGGCTGACATGGTTGACGACGCTGAGCTGCTGGAACTGGTTGAGATGGAGGTGCGCGACCTGCTGAGCACTTACGACTTCCCAGGTGACGACACTCCGATCATCATCGGTTCGGCTCTGATGGCTCTGAAT
>NZ_JAFEVP010000019.1:0-1100 GCF_017947325.1 Pseudomonas sp. MWU349
ACGCCCTGGCCGCCGCCGATGCACAGGGTGGCCAGGCCCTTCTTGGCATCACGCTTGATCATTTCATGCAGCAGGGTCACCAGCACCCGGCAGCCCGACGCACCAATCGGGTGGCCGATGGCAATCGCACCACCGTTGACGTTGACCTTGCTGGCGTCCCATTCCAGCTCCTTGGCCACCGACAGCGACTGCGCGGCGAAGGCTTCGTTGGCTTCGATCAGGTCCAGCTGGTCCAGGGTCCAGCCGGCCTTGTCCAGGCAGCGGCGGGTGGCCGAGACCGGGCCGATGCCCATGATCGCCGGGTCGACGCCAGCGTTGGCGTAGGCGGCAATTTTTGCCAGCACCGGCAGGCCCAGGGCCCGGGCCTTGCTCGCGCTCATCAGCATCACCGCGGCAGCGCCGTCGTTCAGCGCCGAGGCGTTGCCGGCGGTGACGCTGCCGTCTTTCCTGAACGCCGGCTTGAGCTTGGCCAGGGCCTCGGCGGTGGTGCCGGGGCGCGGCTGTTCGTCGGTGGCGAAGGTCAGGGGGTCGCCCTTGCGCTGGGGAATCTGGATCGGGGTGATCTCGTCGACAAAGCGCCCGGCCTCGATGGCCGCCGCGGCTTTGTGTTGGGACGCGGCGGCGAAGGCGTCCTGGGCTTCACGGCTGATGCCGTATTTCTCCACCAGGTTCTCGGCGGTGATGCCCATGTGGTAGTCGTTGAAGGCGTCCCACAGGCCGTCGCTGATCATGGAATCGACCATCTGGCTGTGGCCCATGCGCAGGCCGGTGCGGGCGCCGGGCAGCACGTAGTTGGACAGGCTCATGTTTTCCTGGCCGCCGGCGATGATCACCTCGGCATCGCCGCAGCGGATGGCCTGGGCGCCCAGGTGCAGGGCCTTGAGGCCGGAGCCGCAGACCTTGTTCAGGGTCATGGCGGGCACGGCGTGGGGCAGGCCGGCCTTGATCGCGGCCTGGCGGGCGGGGTTCTGCCCGGCGCCGGCGGTGAGCACCTGGCCCATGATCACTTCGTCGACCTGGGCCGGGTCGATGCCGGTCTGGGCCAGCAATTGGCGGATGACCGCGGCGCCCAGGTCAACGGCGGGAATGTTCGCCAGGGA